>DATCWZ010000830.1:0-2856 GCA_036566065.1 Streptomyces sp.
GCGATCACCTTCACCAACAAGGCCGCCGGCGAGATGAAGGAGCGCGTCGAGGACCTCGTGGGGCCGCGGGCCCACGCCATGTGGGTCATGACCTTCCACAGCGCGTGCGTCCGGATTCTGCGCCGCGAGTCCAAGCTCCTCGGCTTCACCTCGTCGTTCTCGATCTACGACGCCGCCGACTCCAAGCGCCTGATGGCCCTGGTCTGCCGCGATCTCGACCTGGACCCCAAGCGCTTTCCGCCCAAGGCGTTCACCGCGAAGGTCTCGAACCTGAAGAACGAGCTGATCGACGAGGAGACCTTCGCAGCCCAGGTCGGCACGGACACCTCCGCGTCGGGCGGAACGGGACACGGGGCGGGCTTCGAGAAGACGCTGGCCCAGGCGTACGCGCTCTACCAGGCGCGGCTGCGCCAGGCCAACGCGCTGGACTTCGACGACATCATCATGACGACGGTGCACCTGCTCCAGGCGTTCCCCGATGTCGCCGAGCACTACCGCCGCCGCTTCCGCCATGTCCTGGTCGACGAGTACCAGGACACCAACCACGCGCAGTACACCCTCGTACGGGAACTGGTGGGCCCGTCGGGAGAGGCCGAGGCCCCCGCCGAGCTGTGCGTCGTCGGTGACGCTGACCAGTCGATCTATGCCTTCCGGGGCGCGACCATCCGCAACATCCTCCAGTTCGAGGAGGACTACCCCGACGCGACCACGATCATGCTGGAGCAGAACTACCGCTCCACGCAGACGATCCTGTCCGCGGCCAACGCGGTGATCGAGCGCAACGAGCGCCGCAGGCCCAAGAACCTCTGGACGAAGGCGGGCACCGGCGCCCGGATCGCCGGCTATGTCGCCGACACCGAGCACGACGAGGCGCAGTACGTCGCCGACGAGATCGACCGGCTCACCGACGCGGGCGACGCGAAGGCAGGTGACGTCGCCGTCTTCTACCGTACGAACGCCCAGTCCCGTGTCTTCGAAGAGGTCTTCATCCGCGTCGGTCTGCCCTACAAGGTCGTCGGCGGCGTGCGCTTCTACGAGCGCAAGGAAGTCAGGGACGTACTGGCCTACCTCCGCGTCCTCGCCAACCCCGAGGACACCGTCTCGCTGCGGCGCGTGCTCAACGTACCCAAGCGCGGCATCGGCGACCGGTCCGAGGCGATGATCGACGCCCTGGCGTCGCGCGAGAAGATCTCCTTCCCGCAGGCGCTGCGCCGGGTCGACGAGGCGTACGGCATGGCGGCCCGCTCGGCGAACGCCGTCAGGCGCTTCAACACGCTGATGGAGGAGCTGCGCACGATCGTCGAGTCCGGAGCGGGCCCCGCGGTCGTCCTGGAGGCGGTCATGGAGCGGACCGGCTATCTCGCCGAGCTCCAGGCGTCCACCGATCCGCAGGACGAGACCCGGATCGAGAACCTCCAGGAACTGGCCTCCGTCGCGCTCGAGTTCGAGCAGGAGCGGGCGGAGGAGGAGGGCGCGGGCACCCTCGCCGAGTTCCTGGAGCAGGTCGCGCTCGTCGCCGACTCCGACCAGATCCCGGACGAGGACCGCGAAGGCACCGGCGTGATCACGCTGATGACGCTGCACACCGCCAAGGGCCTGGAGTTCCCGGTGGTGTTCCTGACCGGCATGGAGGACGGCGTCTTCCCGCACATGCGGGCGCTGGGCCAGGTGAAGGAGCTGGAGGAGGAGCGCAGGCTCGCGTACGTCGGCATCACCCGGGCCCGTGAGCGGCTCTATCTGACCCGGGCGGCGATGCGCAGCGCCTGGGGCCAGCCCTCGTACAACCCGCCGTCGCGGTTCCTGGAGGAGATCCCGGACCAGCATCTGGACTGGAAGCGGAAGGGGCCGATGGCCGCGCCGGCCGGGCCGGTTTCGGGGATCGGGGCGTCGCTGTCGTCCTCGCGCTCCAGGTCCGGTCCCTCGGGCTTCGCGACCCGGCGCACGTCGAGCAAGCCGGTGGTCACGCTGGTGGTGGGGGACCGGGTCACGCACGACCAGTTCGGGCTCGGCACGGTCACAGCGGTCGAGGGATTCGGCGACCAGGCCAAGGCGACGGTCGACTTCGGCGACGACAGGCCGAAGAAGCTGCTGCTGCGGTACGCGCCGGTGGAGAAGCTGTAGCGGTCGTTACTGGGGATTCAGCCCGTGCGCGGTCAGCCACGGCAGCGGGTTGACCGCCGCGCCGCCGCCGGGCCGCACCTCGAAGTGCAGGTGCGGGCCGGTGGAGTTGCCGGAGTTCCCCGAGTACGCGATGACGTCGCCGGCCTTGACCGAGCCCGACCGGATCTTGGTACTGCTGAGATGGCAGTACCAGGTCTCGGTGCCATCGGGTGACGTCACGATGGCCATGTTCCCGTAGGCGCTGTTCCACTGGGTGCGTACGGTGCCGTCGGTCGCGGCCATCACCGGGGTGCCGTACGAGACGGGGAAGTCGATGCCCGTGTGCACGGACATCCAGTTCACGCCCGCCTGGCCGAAGTAGGCGCTCAGGCCGTGCTGCTTGACCGGCAGAACGAACTTGGGCCGCAGCGCCTCGCGGCGTGCGGCCTCCGCATCGCGCCTCTTCTTGTCGGCGATCTGGCGTTCCTTCAGGTCGATGCGTTCCTGCGTGCGGCTGGCACGGTCGGCGAAGTTCTCGGCATCGGCGCTGAGGTTGGCGAGCTGGGTGTCCATCGCGTTGTTGGCGGCCACCGGCTTGACGGTGCCGGGGTCGGCCACGGCCATCGACGTGGTGGCCTCCGCCTTGTCCTCGCCGCCGACTCCGCTCACGGAGGCCGCGGCGATCCCGGCGACGCTCATCGCGCAGACGGAGGGGACGGCGACGGTGAGGAGCGCGGACCGCTTGGCCGGGGTGCG
>DATCWZ010000254.1:0-2447 GCA_036566065.1 Streptomyces sp.
GCAGTGAGCTGTACGAGATCGTCCGCACGCTGGGGATCACGACGTACGCCGGCCTGCTCGACTCGCACGGAAAGGACGAGGCGCGCGGCGGGGACGGCTGCGAGGTGTGCAAACCGGCGGTCGCCTCGGTCATCGCCTCGCTGGCGCCGACGGTGGGCGCGAGCGGCTATGTGCTGGACGGTGAACAGGCCGCCCTGCAGGACACCAACGACCACTTTCTCGCCAACCTCCAGCGCAACGGCTCCTACTCGGTCGTGCCGCGCGTCCCCGGCGGTGAGATCACCCCGGAGAAACTGATCGTGATCGGCGAAGTGGCCCGGGACTTCGGCCTCTACACGAAGATCACCGGCGGTCAGCGGATCGACCTGTTCGGCGCCCGGGTGGACCAGCTCCCATTGATCTGGACCCGGCTCGTTGACGCCGGTTTCGAGTCGGGGCACGCGTACGGGAAGTCGCTGCGCACGGTCAAGTCCTGTGTGGGGCAGACCTGGTGCCGCTACGGCGTACAGGACTCGGTGCGCATGGCGATCGGCCTGGAGCTGCGCTACCGGGGCCTGCGCTCCCCGCACAAGCTGAAGTCGGCGGTCTCGGGCTGCGCCCGGGAGTGCGCGGAGGCCCGGGGCAAGGACTTCGGGATCATCGCGACGGCCCAGGGCTGGAATCTGTATGTCGGCGGCAACGGCGGCGCCACCCCGCGCCACGCCGACCTGCTCGCCCAGGACCTGTCCGACGAGGGGCTGGTGCGGCTGATCGACCGGTTCCTGATGTTCTACATCCGTACGGCGGACCGGCTGGAGCGCACCTCGGCGTGGCTGGAGCGGATCGAGGGCGGACTGGAACACGTACGCGACGTCGTGGTCGACGACTCGCTGGGGCTCTGCGACGAACTGGAGCGGCTGATGGCCGACCATGTCGGCAGTTACCGCGACGAGTGGGCCGAGACCCTGAGTGACCCGGAGCGGCTGCGCCGGTTCGTCTCCTTCGTCAACGCGCCGGGCGCCCCCGACCCGTCGGTGCGGTTCGTCCCGGAGCGCGACCAGGTCAGGCCGGACCTGGACATCCTGGCGGGCCCGGTGCTGGCCGTCCGCACCCTTGAGGGGAGTTCCTCCCGATGACGATCCAGCTCGCGGACGGGCACGGCTGGCTCACGGTCTGCGACCGTGCGGCCCTGACCCCCGGGCGCGGTGTGGCCGCGCTCCTGCCCGACGGCAGACAGGCCGCGCTGTTCGTGGACCGGGCTGGGCGGGCGTACGCGATCGACAACCGCGACCCGTTCACCGGGGCGTATGTCCTGTCCCGCGGCCTGCTCGGCTCGGCCGGGGGCCGGCCGTTCGTCGCGTCGCCGCTGCTGAAGCAGCGCTTCGACCTGACAACCGGAACCTGCCTGGACGCCCCCGAGGTCCACGTACAGGTCTTCCGGGTCCGTGGATAGCGCCCACATACCCGCGGGTCGGGGTCAGGACGGGGGCTGGACGGCTGCCGGGTCCATCCAGACGGCTTCCCAGATGTGGTGGTCCGGGTCCTGGAAGGAGCGGACGTACATGAAGCCCTCGTCCATCGGCTCGTTGGCGGGGAAGCCGCCGGAGGCGAGCGCCGTGTCCGCGAGTTCGTCGACCCTCTCGCGGCTGTCCGCGCTCAGGGCGACGATGACCTCGGTCGATGTCCCGGCGTCGGCGATCTCCTTCGTGGTGAAGTCCTTGAAGCGCTGCTCGCCGATCAGCATCGCGAAGATCCTGTCGCTGATCACCAGGCAGGCCGTGGTCTCGTCGCTGAACTGCGGGTTGAAGCCGAAGCCGAGCTTGCCGAAGAAGCCCTTCGTCGTCTCCAGGTTCTTGACCGGCAGGTTTACGAAGATCATCTGATCCATGCCGCTCACTCCTCCGTCACGCGGGTTCATGCGCTGTCGGTGGTACGACTCCGGGGGCGCCCAGAACTCATCGCTCGGGACCCGTCGCTCAGGACAGCGCGAGCGGGGCGCCGCCCCTGAGCAGGGAGGCGCCCAGCGGGGTCAGCGTGTGCAGGACCGAGCTGCCGTGGCGCAGGGTGAGGACCAGGCCCGCCTCGCGCAGCACACACGCGTGCTGGCTGGCCGAGGCCAGGGACACGTCCGCCCTGCGGGCGAGTTCGCTGGTCGTGCAGCCGCTGCCGATGGCCTGGAGCACCGCGGATCGGGTGCGCCCGACGAGCCTGCCCAGCCACGGGCCGGGTTCGGCGAAGGCCGGGGCGCCGGGGTGGGTGACCGGGTAGACCAACACCGGTGGCAGCTTCGGGTCGCGGTAGACGACCGGGGTGCCCCGGCAGAAGAACGACGGCTGGAGCAGCAGCCCCCGCCCGTCCAGGCGCAGCTCGCGGTCGACGGGGTAGTCCGCCTCCAGCACCGGTGGGCGCCAGCGGATCATCGGCGGCAGGGTGGCGAGCAGCCCGTCGGCGCCGCCGTCCAGCAGGGC
>DATCWZ010000840.1:0-2186 GCA_036566065.1 Streptomyces sp.
GTTCCGGTCCGGGCCGGGAGCGGGCCTGGAATCCCGGGCGGGCCCGGGAAGGGGTCAGGCCCAGAGTTGGCCGTGCAGGGCTTCTACCGCCGCTTCCGTCGTGGGGGCGGTGTAGACGCCCGTCGACAGGTACTTCCAGCCGCCGTCCGCCACGATGAACACGATGTCGGCCCGCTCGCCCGCCTTGACCGCCTTGCGGCCGACCCCGATCGCGGCGTGCAGTGCCGCGCCCGTGGAGACGCCCGCGAAGATGCCCTCCTGCTGGAGGAGTTCACGCGTACGGGCGACCGCGTCGGCGGAGGCCACCGAGAAGCGGGTGGTCAGCACCGACGGGTCGTACAGCTCGGGCACGAAGCCCTCGTCCAGGTTGCGCAGCCCGTAGACCAGGTCGTCGTAGCGCGGCTCGGCCGCGACGATCCTGACGTCCGGCTTGTGCTCGCGCAGATAGCGGCCCACGCCCATCAGCGTGCCCGTGGTGCCGAGGCCCGCCACGAAGTGCGTGACGGACGGCAGGTCCGCGAGGATCTCCGGGCCGGTCGACGCGTAGTGCGCGCCCGCGTTGTCCGGGTTTCCGTACTGGTAGAGCATCACCCAGTCCGGGTGCTCGGCCGCGATCTCCTTGGCGACGCGTACGGCGGTATTGGAGCCGCCCGCCGCCGGGGAGGAGATGATCTCGGCGCCCCACATGGTGAGCAGGTCGCGCCGCTCCTGGGAGGTGTTCTCCGGCATGACGCAGACCATGCGGTAGCCCTTGAGCCTGGCCGCCATCGCCAGCGAGATCCCGGTGTTGCCGCTGGTGGGTTCGAGGATGGTGCAGCCGGGGGTCAGCCGGCCGTCCTTCTCCGCCTGCTCGACCATGTGCAGCGCGGGCCGGTCCTTGACCGAGCCGGTGGGGTTGCGGTCCTCCAGCTTGGCCCAGACGCGTACGTCGTCGGACGGCGAGAGCCGCGGCAGGCGGACCAGGGGCGTGTTGCCCACGGCCGCCAGCGGCGAGTCGTACCGCATCAGCGCATGCCGCCCGCGACGGCCGGAAGGATGGTGATGCTGTCGCCGTCGGAGAGCTTCGTGCTGATGCCGTCGAGGAAGCGGACGTCCTCGTCGTTGAGGTAGACGTTCACGAAGCGGCGGATCTTCGCGCCGTCGACGATGCGCTCACGGATGCCGTTGTGGCGGCTTTCGAGGTCGGCGAAGAGGTCGGCGAGGGTCTCCCCGCTGCCTTCCACGGCCTTGGCGCCGTCGGTGTAGGTGCGGAGGATGGTCGGGATGCGGACCTCGATGGCCATGGCGTGGGCTCCTGTCGAAAGCGGGGAAGTGGCGAAGGGCGCGCGTTTCTGCCCCCGCGCAGGGGGTGGTGCTGTTCGGGTGGGCCCGGGGGCCGCGGCGCGGGCCGTGCGGCTCAGGGGCAGGCCGCGGCGGCGGTACACATCGCGCTGGAAAGCCTGCACAGGTCGACGTGCAGCCGCGCGACGAGCAGCATGCCCGGCGTCTTGTCGCTCACGTCATAGGGAACCATGCGGTCATCGTATCGATTCCCGGCCCGGAACCCCGAGTGTGGTCCCACATGGTGGACGACGGGCCCCCACCCGGGGGACAGGGCCAGGTGGACGGGCCGCAATCGTCAGGCCTCGACGATCTCGACCTCTTCCTCGGTGATCTCGCCGTCCAGAATCCGGTACGAGCGGAACTGGAAGGGGCCCGCGTCGTCGGCGTCCGCGGTGGACACCAGGACGTAGTGGGCGCCGGGCTCATTGGCGTACGAGACATCGGTGCGCGAGGGGTACGCCTCGGTCGCCGTGTGCGAGTGGTAGATGATCACCGGCTCCTCGTCCCGGTCGTCCATCTCGCGGTACAGCTTGAGCAGGTCCGTCGAGTCGAACTCGTAGAACGTGGGCGAGCGGGCGGCGTTCAGCATGGGGATGAAGCGTTCGGCGCGGCCCGTCCCGGCCGGGCCCGCGACCACGCCGCACGCCTCGTCGGGGTGGTCGGCGCGCGCGTGAGCGACGATCTGGTCGTGGAGCGCCTGGGTAAGGGTCAGCATGGGCCCAGAATAAACAGAGGAGGCCCTCCTGTACCGGGGAGTGGTACGGGAGGGCCCACATGCTGGACACGGCCGTTGGGGCGGCCCGTGTCGGGGGAGTGGCCTCGTGCGGGTCAGCGCTTGGCGAAGGAGGCGTTCTCGGGGTCGC
>DATCWZ010000586.1:0-8135 GCA_036566065.1 Streptomyces sp.
CTTCCGGGGGTCGAGCCCCGCGACCCTGCCGAGGAGTTCGGCCTGGGCGAGGCCGAGCTTCGCCTCGGTATTCGTGGGGTCGTCGGCGAGCACGTTCTTGTACGCCTGCACGGCGCCGCCGATGTCATCGGCGTCCAGTGCCTGCGCGGCCGCCTCAAGCAGCGCGTCGTACGGACCGGCGGGCACCTCGGCCGGGGCGCCCGCCTCGGCATCCGGGTCCACGATGAGGCCGGTGAGGCCGAAGCGCTCCTCGCCGACCTGGATGAGCTGGTCCAGGGTCTGCCGGATCTGGACCTCGGGGGCCGCGCCCTGGAAGAGCGGGAGAGCCTGCCCGGCCACGACGGCGAAGACCGCCGGGATGCCCTGCACCCCGAACTGCTGCATGAGCATCTGGTTGGCCTCGACATCGACCTTGGCCAGGACGAACCGGCCGTTGTACTCGGCCGCGAGTCGCTCGAACAGCGTGTTGAGCTGCTGGCAGGGCTCGCTGCCCCGTACGCCGAAGGAGATGACGACGGGGACTTCGGAGGAGCGCTGGAGGACCTCGCTCTCGAAGCCCGCCTCATCGAGATCGAAAACCAGGGAGCTGGGGGCGACGGCGGCGGTGCCGCCCTGCCGGGACGCGTCGGCACGGGCCTGGGCCGCTTTCGCCTTGGCCTCACCGGCCGCCTTCACAGCGGCGAGGTCGACGACGCCGCTCATGGACATGTTCCTAGGCTGCATGCGTACATCCTCCCCCCTGGGCACGCCGTTCCGGAAAGCGATCAATGAACCGGATCCGTCCGCGGCCCCCGCCGGTGTGCGGGGCGCGCGGACGGACACGGCCCGGAGGCCCGAAAGAGCCTCGGTTCGGCGCCGGGTCCCCACCCGCGCCTGTGGCTGTCGTCGGTCGGTCGTGGCGTGAGGACGGCTGCGCCGCCGCTCTTACGCTACGACCCGTAGCGTAACTGCCGGGGGAGGCCGCGCAACAGCGCCGCCGGGTGATCTGTCTCACTGATACCGGAACCGGCCAAGCGTACTTACCGGCCGGTATGGTCGCCGCATGCTGAGCCACGGCCCTCTCGATCACGCCACACATCCCGCCCGTTCGGGACGTCCGCGCAGCGCCGCGGCCGATACGGCGATCCTGGAGGCGACCCGCGCCTCGCTGGTCGATCTCGGCTGGTCGAAGCTGACGATGGGCGATGTGGCGAGGCGGGCGGGAGTCGCGAAGACGACCCTCTACCGGCGCTGGGCCGGCAAGAACGAACTGGTCGTGGACGCCGTCGCGGTCCTCTTCGACGAGCTGGAACTGCCCGATCTGGGCAGCCTCTCCACCGATGTGGAGGCCGTGGTGCTGCGCCTCGCGGCCCTGCTGGAGCGGCCCGAGACCAGGACGGCGCTGATGGCGGTGATCGCGGAGTCCACCCGCGACGAGGCGCTGCGCGCCAGGATCAGGGACTCGATCGTCAGCCGGCAGAAGCGCCTGGTCCTGGAGGGCAGGAGGCGTGCGCAGCGGCGCGGGGAACTGCCGGCCGAGACCGACCCGGTGGCGGCGGCCCGCACGGCGGACCTGATCTTCGATGTGATCGCGGGCGCCGTGTTGCACCGGACACTGGTGAGCGCCGAGCCCGTCGATGACGACTGGGCCCGGCGCTTCACGGTGCTGCTGCTCTCAGGTCTGGGAGCGGTGGCGGGTCAGAAGCCGGACGGCTCCGTGTAGGTACCCCACTCCTCGCGCAGCACCCCGCAGATCTCGCCGAGGGTCGCCTCGGCCCGGACGGCCTCCAGCATCGGCGCGATCATGTTCGAGCCGTCGCGCGCGGCGGCCAGCATCGCGTCCAGCGCCTTGCCGACCCGCGCGTCGTCACGGGCCGCCCTGCGCGAGGCGAGCTCGCTGACCTGGTTGCGCTCGACCTCGTGGCTGACCCGCAAAATCTCCAGGTCGCCGGTGACCGAGCCCAGCGCGACGTTGACGCCGACGACATGCTTGTCGCCCTTTTCGAGCGCCTGCTGGTAGCGGAAGGCGGATTCGGCGATCTCGCCGGTGAACCAGCCGTCCTCGATGCCGCGCAGGATGCCGGAGGTAATGGGCCCGATGGGGTGCTTGCCGTCCGGGTGGGCCCGGGTGCCGCGCTCCTTTATCTGCTCGAAGATCTTCTCGGCCTCGGCCTCGATACGGTCGGTGAGCTGCTCGACGTACCAGGAACCGCCCAGCGGGTCGGCGACATTGGCGACGCCGGTCTCCTCCATGAGGACCTGCTGGGTGCGCAGAGCGATCTCGGCCGCCTGCTCGGAGGGCAGGGCGAGGGTCTCGTCCAGGGCGTTGGTGTGCAGCGAGTTGGTGCCGCCGAGCACGGCGGAGAGCGCCTCGACCGCGGTCCGTACGACGTTGTTGTACGGCTGCTGGGCGGTGAGGGAGACACCGGCGGTCTGGGTGTGGAAGCGCAGCCACTGCGCCTTGTCGGTCTTCGCGCCGTACGTCTCCTTCATCCAGCGCGCCCAGATCCGGCGGGCGGCGCGGAACTTGGCGATCTCCTCGAAGAAGTCGAGGTGCGCGTCGAAGAAGAACGACAGGCCGGGGGCGAAGGTGTCGACGTCGAGCCCGCGGGACAGGCCGAGCTCCACGTAACCGAAGCCGTCGGCCAGGGTGTACGCCAGCTCCTGCGCGGCCGTCGCCCCGGCCTCGCGGATGTGGTAGCCGGAGACGGAGAGCGGCTTGTAGGCCGGGATGGAGCTCGCGCAGTGCTCCATCAGGTCGCCGATGAGGCGCAGATGGGGCTCGGGCTGGAAGAGCCACTCCTTCTGCGCGATGTACTCCTTGAAGATGTCCGTCTGGAGTGTGCCGTTGAGCACAGCCGGGTCGACGCCCTGGCGCTCGGCGGCGACCAGGTACATACAGAAGACCGGGACGGCGGGCCCGCTGATCGTCATGGAGGTGGTGACGTCGCCGAGCGGGATGTCCTTGAAGAGGACCTCCATGTCGGCGGCGGAGTCGATGGCGACGCCGCAGTGGCCCACCTCGCCGAGCGAGCGGGGCTCGTCGGAGTCGCGGCCCATCAGGGTCGGCATGTCGAAGGCCACACTGAGCCCGCCGCCGCCCGCGGCCAGGATCATCTTGTAGCGCTCGTTGGTCTGCTGGGCGTTGCCGAAGCCGGCGAACTGCCGGATGGTCCAGGTGCGGCCCCGGTAGCCGGTCGGGTAGAGGCCCCGGGTGAAGGGGTACTCGCCGGGCCAGCCGATCCGCTCGAATCCCTCGTACGTATCGCCGGGGCGGGGCCCGTACGCGGGCTCCACCGGGTCTCCGGAGAGCGTGGTGAAGTCCGCGTCGCGCTTGCGGGCCTTGTCGTAACGGGCCTGCCAGCGTCGGCGGCCTTCCTCAATCGCGTGAGCGTCCATACCTATGAATTTACTAGGACGTCCTACTAAATGTCGATGGCAAACCGCCCGGTGCTTTGCACGGGGCGGTTCGGGCGGTGCGTGAAGCGGCGCCTGAGAGGGTACGGATCAGGCTTTGGCCACCCGCGCGGAGCCGTCCGCGATCAGTGGCTCGACCTCCTGGGTGACCCTGCGCTCGACGAAGAACGCGGCCGTGGGGATGGTTCCGGCGATCAGCACCCACAACTGCTTGCGGATCGGCCATCTCACCTTGGATCCGAGGTCGAAAGCGAAGATCAGATAGATGATGTAGAGGCCACCGTGGATCTGCGAGACCACCAGGGTCAGGCTCTCGCCGGTGCCGAAGCCGTACTTGAAGATCATGCAGGTACACAGGATCAACAACATCACGGCAGTGACGTAAGCCATCACCCGATAACGGGTCAGCACGCTGCGTTTCATGCCATTGAGCGTAGCCGGACGATCCGGGCGATCTTCCGGCGCCCTGCCCCCGGCGCACACCCCGCCCGGGAGCGGCTCAGCCGTCCTCGAAGTCCCGGGCCGCCACCCGCAGCGGGCGCAGCATCGCGAAGATCTCCGCGCACTCCTCGGCGTCGTACACCCCGAGCCCGAAGTCCATCGCCATCAGGTCCCGGGTGGCCGCCTCGACCACCTCGCGGCCCTTGGCGGTGATGGCGGCGAGGGTTCCGCGGCCGTCGTTCGGATTGGGGCGCCTGGCGACCAGGCCCGAGCGCACCAGCCGGTCGACGGTGTTGGTCACCGATGTGGGGTGCACCATGAGCCGCTCGCCGATCTTGGACATCGGCAGCTCGCCGGACTGCGAGAAGGTGAGCAGGACCAGCGCCTCGTACCGCGCGAAGGTCAGCTCGTACGGTTTGACGACCGCGTCGACCTCGGCGAGCAGGATCTGCTGCGCCCGCATGATCGAGGTGATCGCGCCCATGGAGGGCACGGGCCCCCAGCGCCTGGTCCAGAGTTCTTCGGCGCGGGCGATGGGATCGAAGGGAAGGCTGAGCGGCTTCGGCACGGCCATGACCTTACCCACTGGTCACATGGTGGTCAGCCCTGTCTCGCACTTCGGTACCGAGCCTTTGTTCGGAATCCAGGAGGGGGCCATTCGGGTGGCACCGGTGGTGCCGGTCCGGCCCGGTCAGCCCGCCAGATAGCGTTCGACCGTCTCGACCTTGGAGGTCAGCCCGTCGGTGACCCCGGGCCGGATATCGGCCTTGAGCACCAGGGAGACGCGTCCCGCCCGGGCCTCGACGGCGGCGACGGCCCGCTTCACGACGTCCATGACCTCGTCCCAGTCCCCCTCGATCGAGGTGAACATGGCGTCCGTGCGGTTGGGGAGCCCGGAGGCACGTACGACACGTACGGCGTCGGCGACATACTCGCCGACCTCCTCGCCCACACCCACCGGGCTGACGGAGAAGGCGACGATCATGCGCTCACCGTGCCCTCGCTCGGGACGCCCGCGACGGCGGCACCCTCGTCCTCGTACCGCTTGAGCAGCTTGTCGCCGAACAGTCCGCCGAACGGCAGGACCGCCAGCAGGAAGAACAGCGCGACGCGCTTGAACGGCCACTTCGCCTTCATCCACACGTCCAGCAGGAACACCGCGTAGACCGTGAAGAGGATGCCGTGCAGCACGCCGAGCGGCATCAGCAGGAAGTCGATGTCCGAGACCCGGCTGAGAACCGAGCCGAACAGGATCAGGGCCGGGAACGAGAGCGCCTCGGGAACCGAGATGAGGCGCAGCCGGTGCAGGGCGGTAGCGGTCTTGATGTCCACGGGGGCACCTTCGGATGGGAGATGTGGCGTGAGCCGGTTTGTGAACTCACACACAAGCGCCCTCATTGTGCCACCTGTCCCCGTGCGTCCCGGTAACGGGGCCCGGGCCCTGTCCCCCGGGCCGTGCTGCCGCTACGGTCACGGTGTGGCGATGTTCCGACTGCAAGGCAGCAAGACGCTCGCCGTCGATCTGACGGGCGATGCCGTCAAGGCGAAGAACGGCTCGATGGTCGCGTACGACGGCCGGATGGACTTCAAGAAGATGACCGGCGGCGGTGAGGGCATCCGCGGCATGGTGACCCGCAGGCTGACCGGCGAGCAGATGGTGATGATGGAGGTCAGGGGGCAGGGCACCTGTTACTTCGCCGACCGGGCGAGCGAGATCAATCTGGTCGCGCTGCACGGCGACAAGCTGTACGTCGAGTCGAGCAATCTGCTGGCCAGCGACGCCGGGCTGCGCACCGGGACCACGTTCACCGGGCTGCGGGGCGGGGCGAGCGGCAATGGTCTGTTCACCACGACCGTCGAGGGCACGGGGCAGGCGGCGATCATGTCGGACGGCCCGGCCGTGGTGCTGCGGGTGACGCCCCAGTACCCGCTGAGCGTCGACCCGGGCGCGTACATCGCCCACCAGGGCAGTCTCCAGCAGCACTTCCAGTCGGGGGTCAATTTCCGCACCCTGATCGGTGAGGGCTCCGGCGAGGCGTTCCAGATCCGCTTCGAGGGCGACGGTCTGGTGTACGTACAGCCGAGCGAGCGGAACACCGTCGGAGGCGATGTCTGATGCCGTTCCGTGAGATCAACTCCAAGATGGTCGAGGCGGCCGTGGTGCCCGGCCAGAAGATGTACAGCCAGCGCGGCGCGATGCTCGCCTACCGGGGCGATGTGTCGTTCACCCCGAACATCCAGGGCGGCCAGGGCGGTCTGGCCTCGATGATCGGCCGCCGGGTGGCCGGTGAGGCGACCCCGCTGATGACCGTGGAGGGAAACGGCACGGTGATGTTCGGCCACGGCGGCCACCACATCCAGGTGATCAACCTGGCCGGCGACACCCTCTATGTGGAGGCGGACCGGCTGCTCGCCTTCGACGGGACGCTCACGCAGGGCACCATGTTCATGGGGTCCCAGGGCGGGGTGATGGGCATGGTGCGCGGCCAGGTGACCGGGCAGGGACTGTTCACCACGACACTCAAGGGCCATGGCGCGGTCGCCGTGATGGCGCACGGCGGGGTGATCGAGCTGCCGGTCACGCCGGGCAGGCCGGTGCATGTGGACCCGCAGGCGTACGTCGCGCACCACGGCCAGGTGACGAACAAGCTCTCCACCGCGCTCGGCTGGCGCGACATGGTGGGGCGCGGCTCCGGTGAGGCGTTCCAACTGGAGCTCAGCGGCAATGGCGCGGTGTACGTCCAGGCGTCGGAGGAGAAGCTGTGAGCACCCCTGTGATCTTCGACCCGATGACGCTGCCGTCGGACGACAACGTCAACGCGTACACCTTCTGCGTGGAGCTCAAAGGGAGCCAGTGGTTCCTGCAGAAGGGCAAGATGATCGCCTACTACGGGCGGATCGACTTCAACGGCATCGGGCACGGCCGCTTCGAACGGCTGATCCGTACGAGCTTCCACTCCCCGCTGCACGCGAGCGACTGGGTGGTGGCCGAGGGCAGCGGCAAGATGCTGCTCGCGGACCGGGCCTTCGATGTGAACTCGTACGACCTGGACAACGGGAATCTGACGATCCGCTCCGGCAATCTGCTGGCGTACCAGCCGACGCTGGCGCTGAAGCAGTCGATCGTGCCGGGCTTTCTGACCCTGATCGGTACGGGGAAGTTCGTGGCCGCCTCCAACGGCCCGGTGGTCTTCATGGAGCCGCCGCTGCGGGTCGATCCGCAGGCGCTGGTGGGCTGGGCGGACTGCCCCTCGCCGTGCCACCACTACGACCACGGCTATCTGACGGGCGTGCTGGGCGGGCTGCGGTCGCTGACCGGGATCGGCGGTACGTCGGGTGAGGAGCACCAGTTCGAGTTCGTGGGGGCGGGTACGGTGCTGCTCCAGTCGACCGAGGTGCTGATGGCCGAGCAGCCGACGGGGGTGACCCCGCAGCAGGCCGGTGTGCCCGGCGGCGGGCAGCACTCACCGGGGGCCGGGCAGCCGCGGCTGCCGGGTCAGCTCGGGGACCTCCAGCGCCGCTTCGGATTGTGAACGGTAGTCTGCGGAGTGTGACGTCGAACAGTTGCGTGCGGGGCGTCACATCCGTCATGCGTTCCGAACACCCTCCGTTTTTGTCCGTCTTTCAACTTCTTAGGTAGAATCCATATATGGAGACCGAGACGGCCACCCGCTGGCTGAGCGACGCCGAGCAGTGCGCCTGGCGCACCCACCTGGACGTGAGCAGGCTGCTGACCCATCAGCTCGAAAAGGACCTCCAGCCGTTCGGGCTGACCATGAACGACTACGAGATCCTGGTCAATCTTTCGGAGTCGGACGGCCAGCGGATGCGGATGAGCGACCTCGCCGCGGCCACCCTGCAGTCCAAGAGCCGGCTCTCCCACCAGATCACCCGCATGGAGAACGCGAACCTGGTCAGGCGGGAGAACTGCGAGTCCGACCGGCGCGGGCTGTACGCGGTGCTCACCGAGCTGGGCGCGGAGACCATGCGGAAGGTCGCGCCGCACCATGTCGCCTCCGTACGCAAGCACTTCATGGACCTGCTGTCGCCGGAGGCGCTGGCGGACCTGCACGCGGCGCTGACCCCGATCGCGGACCATCTGCGGGGGCGGCGCGGAAAGCAGTAACGCCGGCGGTCAGCCTTCGCGGACGTCCCGCCCTGTGCCGTCCGGTCCCGCCGGAAGCCACAGGGCGAACGACGCGCCTCCGCCGGGCGCGCTGCCCACCGTGAGCGTGCGGCCGCCGGGACGACGACTGAGCCGTAGGCGGGCCGGGACCTCCCGGGCGGCGCGCGCGGCG
>DATCWZ010000859.1:0-3193 GCA_036566065.1 Streptomyces sp.
GCTGGTTCGACAGCCGGCCCCCTCGTCCGGCCGGGACGGCGGCCTCCGGGCGGCAGGTGCTGCTGTGGCCGGACACGTTCACCGACTATTTCTCCCCCGAGGTGGGGCAGGCCGCGGTGGAGGTCCTCGAACACGCCGGCTTCGAGGTGCTGCTGCCGCCGGACGGCCTGTGCTGCGGTCTGACCTGGTTCACCACCGGCCAACTGGACACCGCCCGACGCGTACTGAGCCGCACCCTGGACGCCGTGGACCCCTACCTGTCACGGGGCATCCCGATGGTCGGCCTGGAACCCGGCTGCACCTCGCTGTTCCGCTCGGACGCCGGGGAACTGCTGAGCGGTGACCCGCGTGCGCACCGGGCCGCCCGGTCGGTGCTGACCTTCGCGGAACTGCTGGACCGCCATGCGCCCGACGCCGATCTCGGCCGGCTGGAACGCGCGGCGGTCACCCAGACCCACTGTCACCAGCACGCCACGCTGGGCAAGGCCGCGGACGACCGGGTCATGTCCCGCATCGGACTCGACAACGAGCGCCTGGACTCAGGGTGCTGCGGGCTCGCGGGCAACTTCGGCTTCGAGAAGGAGCATTACGGCATCTCGGTGAAGATCGCGGAGAACGTCCTGCTCCCCGCACTGCGCGCGGCGGCCCCGGACACCGCCGTGGTCGCGGACGGCTTCAGTTGCCGGACCCAGATCTCCCAGCTCTCCAGCCGCAGGCCCGTTCATCTGGCCGAACTGCTGAGGGACAGCATCCGCGCGTCCGCGGAAGCGGGGCCGGACGCGTAGCGGCAGCCCGCCGGTGCGCTCGGCTCACTGATGTCGCCGATGGCGCACGATCAGCTAAGAATGGCGTTGTGCGCGGTTCGGGCCGACTCAGGGCGCAGCTACGGAACTCCGCCCGACGGCCGCATCGGCAGGCCGGCGGGCGGGACGGCCATGCGGATTACCGGCCGCCCGGCCGGATCGACGACGATGCGAAGAAGCGTTCCCGTTTTCGCTTCCTGCCCGACGTACGCAGCGTGGCCGGGCAGATGCTCCTTCTGATGCTGGGGCTCGTCGTGCTGATCGTCGCGGCCGCGTCGGTACTGCTCGTACTGCACCAACGACGCGACAGCACGCAGGAGGCCCGTACACGCACGCTCGACATCGCCGAGGCGGTCGCGCACAATCCGGGGCTCGTCGCCGCGCTGGACAGCAGGAACCCCACCGCCGTGCTGCAGCCGCTCATGGAAGGGATCCGGGCAAGGACAGGCATCGGATACATCGTCGTGGCCAACCGGAACGGGATCCGCTACACCCATCCCGACCCGGCGCTGATCGGGAAGCACATCACCGGCCCGTACAAGGAGGCGCTGCAGGGCCACGCGTTCACTCGGACCTTCGAGGGAAGCCGCGGACCGGCGGTGGACTCCGTGGTGCCGGTGTCCAGGGCCGACGGAACGGTCGCGGGCGTGGTGTCCGTGGGCATCACCATCCGGATGGTGAACGCGGTGGCGGACCGCGAACTGCCGCTCCTGATCGGCGCGGCGCTGGCGGCCTTCGCCCTCGCAGCGGGCGGCGCGGCCCTCCTCAGCCGGCGCCTGAGCCGCCAGACCCGTGGCCTCGGGCCGCAGGAAATGACCCGGATGTACGAGCATCACGACGCGGTGCTGCACGCCGTCCGTGAGGGCGTCCTCATCATCGGGGCTGACAAGAGGCTCCTCCTGGCCAACGACGAGGCCCGCCGCCTGCTCGACCTGCCGTCCGACGCCGTGGGACGCCCCGTCACGGAGGCGGGCCTCGACACCGCCACCGCGGAACTGCTGGTGTCCGGCGAAGCGGTCACCGACGAACTCCGCGCGGTCGGTGACCGGCTCATCGCCGTCAACCTGCGGGACGCCGGAGTGCGCGGCGGGCCGTCCGGCATGGTGGCCACCCTGCGGGACACCACCGAGCTGAGGTCGCTGGCCGGCAAGGCCGAAGGGGTCAGAAAACGCCTGCTCCTGCTGTACGAGGCGAGTGCCCAGGTCGGGACCACCCTCGACGCGAGCCGGACCGCCAGGGAGCTGGCGGACATCGCGGTTCCACGCTTCGCCGACCACGCCACCGTCGACCTCGCCGAGTCCGTGCTGCGCGGCGACGAGCCGGAATCACCGGCCGCCGCCGTCGGGAATTTGCGGCGGGCGGCCGTCGCCGGACTGAGCGGGGACCACCCCTTCCACCCGATCGGCCGAACGGTCACCTTCGACCCCGGCACGCCGCCCGCCGTCGGTGTGAGCGGCGGACACGCGGTTCTGGTTCCCGATCTGAGCACCAACCGGGATATCTGGGGGCAGATCACCGAGCACATGGAGGAGATCCTCGCGTACGGAGTCCACTCGCTGCTCTCCGTACCGCTGCACGCCCGCGGCGTGATCCTGGGCGTGGCCAACTTCTGGCGCGCGCAGAAACCGGAGGGCTTCGCCGAAGACGACGTGTCCTTCGCCGAGGAGCTGGTCGCCCGGGCCGCCGTCTGTGTCGACAACGCCCGCCGCTACACCCGCGAGCACGAGATGGCGGTCACGCTGCAGCGCAGCCTGCTGCCGCGCGGCATGCCCGAGCAGAACGCCCTGGACGCGGCCTACCGTTATCTGCCGGCCCAGGCCGGGGTGGGCGGCGACTGGTTCGACGTGATCCCGCTGCCCGGCACCCGCGTCGCACTCGTCGTCGGCGACGTCGTCGGGCACGGCCTGCACGCGGCCGCGACCATGGGGCGGCTGCGCACGGCCGTTCAGAACTTCTCCACCCTGGACCTGCCCCCCGACGAACTCCTGGCGCGCGTCGATGAACTGGTGTCCGGAATGGACCAGGAGGAGCGGGGTGTCGGCGACGGCGGGGAGATCTCCGGGGCGACCTGTCTGTATGCCGTCTACGACCCCGTCGCCGGAAGCTGCTCCATCGCCCGGGCAGGCCATCCCGCGCCGGCGCTGGTCCTGCCCGACGGCTCCGTGGAACTGCCCGACATTCCCGTCGGGCTTCCGCTGGGTCTCGGCGGAATGCCCTACGAGGCAGCCGACATACGGGTGCCCGAGGGGAGCAGGCTGGTCCTCTACACGAACGGCCTGATCGAGACCCGGGACCGGGACGTCGACGCGGGCCTTGAGATGCTGCGCTCCGTCCTCAGCGGCCGGGTGCGGACCCCGGAGGAGCTCTGCGCCGAAGTGCTCGCCACGATG
>DATCWZ010000022.1:0-3230 GCA_036566065.1 Streptomyces sp.
ACCATGGCCATCTGCAGCGGGGTGGCCGTCGTGTCGAACTGCCCGATCGAGGACAGCGCCAACTGGTCGTCGCTCATGTCCTTGTCGAAGTTGCTCCTGGCGACGGCCGAGGGGATCCGCAGCCCGTCGTCGTTGAAGCCGAACCTGCCCGCCGCTTCCAGCATTCCGTCCAGCCCCACCTCCACTCCCAGATGGGCCATCACCGTGTTGCACGAGACCCGGATCGCTTCCGCCAGCGACGCCTTCTCGCAGCCGCGCCCCTCATCGGGGAGCGTCGTCGATGTGCCGGGCAGGATGTACGGGGACGGGGTGTCCGTCGGCGCGTCCGGGTCGGTCACCACGCCGGCGTCCAGCGCCGCGGCGGCCGTCACGATCTTGAACGCGGAGCCCGGCGGATAGGTCTGCCGGATCGCCCTGTTGAGCATTGGGCGGCTGCTCGCCCGGTTCAGCCGTTCCCAGGCGCCGGTGACGGTGGAGCCCGTACCGGACAGCCGCCCGGGATCGTACGAGGGTGACGAGACCAGCGCCAGGATCTTCCCGGTGGACGGTTCGAGCGCGGCCACCGCGCCACGGCGGCCGTTCAGCCCGGCGAAGGCGGCCCGCTGCACCGGGGCCTCGATGGTCGTGACGACATTCCCGCCGGGCTGCCCGCTGCGGGTGACCTCCCCCCACAGCGGCAGCGGCGCCAGAACCGGAGCCGTACCGGACAGGATGGGATCCTCGGCGTGTTCCAGGAGCGAGGTGCCGTACGTCTGCGACGCGTACCCGGTCACCGGCGCGTACAGCGGGCCGTTCCGGTAGGTGCGCTCGAAGGCGAGCGGCTCGCCGGTGTCCACGGAGCCCGTGACGGACTTCCCGCCGGCGATGATGTCGCCGCGCGGCTGGTCGTAACGGGCGATCGAGGCGCGGCGGTTGGCCGGGTTGTTGTCCAGCTCGTCGGCGTCGAGCACCTGGATACGGACGGCGTTGACCAGCAGGGCCACCAGCAGCAGCAGACAGAAGGCGGCGGCCCGCCGGATGTAGCGGATCACCGGGCCACCTCCGGGCGCCGCCCGCCGGCCCGGCTCACCGCTGGTCCTCGGCGACGGCCGCGACGACGCTCGGCTCCGACCGGACGGGATGCGGGGTACGGGCCACATCGCTGACGCGGATCAGCAGCGCCACAATGATCCAGTTGGTGACGACGGACGAACCGCCCTGGGCGAGGAACGGCATGGCCATGCCGGTCAGCGGGATCAGCCCCATCACCCCGCCCGCGATCACGAACACCTGGAGCGCCAGGATCGAGGCGAGGCCGATCGACAGCAGCCGCCCGAACGGGTCGCGCAGGGCCAGGCCAGCCCGGTAGCCGCGGGCCACCAGCAGCGCGTACAGCAGGAAGACGGCCGTGAGCCCGGCCAGGCCCAGCTCCTCGCCCGCCGTCGCCAGGATGAAGTCGGACTTGGCGGCGAATCCGATGAGGATGGAGTGCCCGAGACCGAGTCCCGTGCCGGACATGCCGCCCGCGGCGAACGCGAAGAGCGACTGCGCGAGTTGGCCGGGGCCCTGACCGGCGTCGATGGAGGCGAACGGATCAAGCCAGTCCTGCACGCGGCTGTGCACATGCGGTTCGAACGAGCCGACCACGAAGGCGCCCACACCGGCCAGCGTGAGGCCCACCGCGATCCAGCCGGTCCGGCCGGTCGCCACGTACAGCAGGATCACGAAGAGGCCGAAGAAGAGCAGCGAGGTGCCCAGGTCCCGTTCGAGGACGAGGACGCCGACACTGATCAGCCAGATCGCGACGACCGGGCCCAGCACCCGCCCGGTGGGGAGCTGGAGCCTCCAGATCGTGCGGCCGGTGTGGGCCAGCGCGTTGCGGTTCGCGGCGAGATACGCGGCGAAGAACACCGCGAGCAGGATCTTGGCGAACTCGCCCGGCTGGAACGAGAGCCCGCCGATCCGGATCCAGATCCTGGCGCCGTTCACCGCGGGGAAGAGGATCGGTACGATCATCAGCAGCAGTGCGGCCGTGACCGAGAGATACGCGTAGCGCTGGAGCACCCGGTGATCGAGCAGCAGCACCACGACGGCGATGAAGAACGCCACCCCTAGCGCCGACCAGATGAGCTGAGTGGTGGCGGCCTGGTCCCGGGGGGTCTCCAGGTCGAGCCGGTAGATCAGCACCAGTCCGAGGCCGTTGAGCAGTACGGCGATGGGCAGCAGTAACGGGTCGGCGTACGGGGCGCGGAAGCGGACCGCGAGATGCGCCAGCAGGGCCAGCAGACCCAGGCTCGCGCCGTATCCGGCGACATCGGGCGGCACCGCGTCGTTCCTGGCCAGGCCGACGGCCGCGTAGCCGTAGACCGGGATGAGGACGGCCCCGACGAGGAGCGAGAGCTCCACCCCGCGCCGCTTGGGCAGGCGGAGCTCTGGCGGGGGAGCGTCCGCCGTCGGTGCGGTCATGCCACGCAACGTAGCAAGAGGCGGGCGCTATGTCCCTTATGTCGTCCCGTGACGCCCGCCGTGCCGGTCACGCCACCTGTGGCACCCCTCAGCGCAGGTACGGGTTCTGTCCGGGCTGCGGCGGCGCGTACCCCGGCTGCTGCTGTGCCTGCCCGTACGGATCGGCGGCCTGGCCGGCGTTGTGGGCGAGCAGCCGGTCCGCGTGCTCCTTCGGTATCTGCTGCTCCCCGCCGCAGAACGTGCACTGCGTCGCGTACTTCGTGGAGAACGGGAACAGCGGCACGAAGAACAGCGTGAACTTCGAGACCCGCTTCCGCAGCGTGTGCGCCGAGGGATTGCCGCCCCAGCCGCACACCATCGTCATGATGGCGAGCTGGTACAGATAGCTCCGCGTGCCGAAGATGATCATGGTGTGGTTCCCTTTCCCGTGCTTTCCAGGAGCGCCCGGCGGCACAGCGCCAGCAGCTTCTCGTCCTCGTACGTGTCATGGCTGCCGTACCCGCCGTCCATCGCGTTGTGACGGCGTACGGACAGGAGTTCGGCACGCAGTACACGTACCGCATCGGACCCTGCACCATCGGCCCCCATCCGCGCCAGGCATTCCGCCACTCGGACCCGCACATGACGGTTCCTCTCCCAGGCGGCCAGCAGCACGGGCACCGAAGCCACCGTGTCCCCCGACACCTCCCAGAGCGCGATCGCGGCATCCACCCGCAGCCACAGCTCCTCGTGCCCCAGCAGCGCGCGCAGCCTCGGCGCGGCCACCGCCGCCCGTCCGCCGAGCC
>DATCWZ010000140.1:0-2183 GCA_036566065.1 Streptomyces sp.
GGCTGGCGCGAGGCGCTCGCCCAGTGGGCGTGGGCCCAGCGGGAGGTGTTCCGGCGCAGCCTGTGGTCGCTGCGCGTCCCGGTCGCCGGCCCGCAGACCGGCCCGAACTTCCTCGCCTGGTGGGAGCAGGGGCTCCGGGCCCTGGAGGGCAGCGGGCTGTCCGGGGAGGACGGGATCCGGGTCGTCCGGCTGGTCTCCGGTTTCGTACGGAACGAGGCGCTGCTGATGAGCGACCTGGACGCCGCCGCAGCAGCCGGGGGCGTACCGCTCGACGAGGTGACGGCCCGGTGGGAGCGGACACTGGGACGGCTCGCCGATCCCGTACGGCATCCGGCGCTGACCCGGCTGCCGGCAGCGGGTGCGATGGGCGGACCCGGCTCGTCCGACCGCGAGTTCGCGTTCGGGCTCGACCGGATCCTGGACGGTGTCGAGGCACTCGTGCTGCGGAAGGAACCACGATCATGACCACGGAGCGGACCGGGCAGGCACCCACCGGACACGCGCCGACCGGACTGCGCGAGCGCAAAAAGCGACTCACCTACCAGGCGGTCTCCGACGCCGCGATCGCGATGTTCCTCGAACGCGGCTTCGACAGGGTCTCGGTCGCCGAGGTGGCGGCAGCAGCCGCCATCTCCAAGCCGACGCTGTTCCGGTACTTCCCGACCAAGGGGAGCGCGGAGCAGGTGTACGCGGACGCGGTGGCCTCCGCCGGACTCGCCTTCACGCAGCTCAGGGCGGGTCTGGAATAACACGCCGCCTCAGCCGCGCAGCAGCGCGAGCTGCCGGTGGACCGCGGCGGTGACCCGGTCCTCCTCGTCCGTGGCCAGCAGGTCGAGCAGCGCGCCGCGGAGTACCGCGAGGACCAGCGTGCGCTGGGCGGCGCCCGGCTCACTGTCCCGTACGGCCTGCGGCTGGCAGGCGGCCAGGACGGTGAGCCAGTCATTCACCGTCGTACGGGCGAATCCGGCCCAGGCGCCGCCGGGCTCGACGAGTGAGCGGGCGTACGCCTCGGCCCACAGCCGCAGCAGCGGGCGGTGCTCCCCGGCGGCGAGCCACTCCCAGATCCGCTCGACGGCCGGAACCAGGCCGAGCGGCTGATCGACCTGGGCGAGGCCGTCCAGCAGCGCCAGTTCGTCGCTGCGGGCGCGCGCCAGCAGGGCTCTGACCAGGCCGTCCTTGCTGCCGAACAGGAACAGGAGGACGCGGGGGCTGGAGCCGATCGCCGCGGCGAGCGGGCGCAGTGACAGGTCGGCCAGGCCGTGCGCGAGCGCGTACTGATATGCGGCCTCCAGCAGCTCGACCTGCCGGGCGGACGGGATTGTCACTTCCTGAGGCATGGAGCTAGCCTAGCGCCACTGAAACAGTCGTGTCAGTTGATAGCCTCGGGAGAGCTCCTCATGCCGCAACAGAAGCCCGAACCCCGGCCGCACATCACCGTGCGCCGCGCCGACCGCCCCGGTGACCTGGGCTGGGTGGTGATGGCCCATGGCGAGGTGTACGACCGGCAGTTCGGCTGGAACACCGACTTCGAGGCCCTGGTGGCCAGGATCGTCGCGGACTACGCCAACGGGCACGATCCGGACCGGGAGGCGGGCTGGATCGCCGAGACCGACGGCAGGCGCGCGGGCTGTGTCTTCCTGGTCGCCGGTGACGCGCCGGACGTGGCCAAGCTGCGCATCCTGCTCGTCACCCCGGAAGGCAGGGGCCTGGGCATCGGTACCTGCCTCGTCGAGGAATGCCTGGCCTTCGCCAGGAAGGCCGGCTACCGACAGGTGACGCTGTGGACCAACGACGTACTGGTGTCCGCGCGCAGGATCTACCAGAGCCTCGGCTTCACCCTCGCCGGCGAGGAGCCCCACCACAGTTTCGGCCACGACCTCATGGGCCAGAACTGGACCCTGACCCTGTAGCGCGCGCCCTCAAGTGGCGCCGCTGCCCGCCGTGCCGTAACCCTGGAACGAGGAAGAGGAGCGTGTCGCGTGCGCATCGTCATCAGTGAGTTCATCAGCCTGGACGGCGTCGTACAGGCGCCGGGCGGTCCCGACGAGGACACCGACGGCGGCTTCGCCCACGGCGGCTGGTCGCACCCGTTCTTCGACGCGCAAACCGTGGGCGGTGCCTTCGACGACGCGACGGCAAGGGCGGGCGCACTACTGTTCGGGCGGCGCACCTGGCAGACGATG
>DATCWZ010000131.1:0-3041 GCA_036566065.1 Streptomyces sp.
GACGCTGTACGACCAGTCGAAGAAGAGGTTGCCCGGCTCCGCACGGGTGGCGAGGGTGAAGCTGTCGACGGCCGGGAGCCAGTTGTCGCGCTCGGCGGTGCGCACGGTGAACTTGACGGCGATGAAGATCATGGCGACTTCTCCTGATCAGGACATCCGGCGGATTACGGGCCGCCGACCAGCGTCCCATATCCGCCCGATCCGGACATCTCAGGCACGCGGGGGCGTGCTCAGCCGGTCAGCTCGCCGTGACGGGCGGTCAGCCGGGCCGCTCCCTCGCGGGTCAGGGAGCCGAAGAGCCGCAGGCGCGAGATGCCGCCGTCCGGGTAGATGTCGATACGGACATGGGTGGCCCGGACGGCCCGCGGCAGAACGAAGCGGTGGTTGGTGTCGGGCTGGAGGGGCGTCCGGGGCAGGAGCTCCGCCCAGTCACCGGCGGCATCTTCGCGTCCCGTCGTGTCCCGGGCGGAGAGTGCCGCCCAGCCCGCCGCGTTGCCCTTGAGGCACGCCGTGTCGATCTCGACGGCCCGGATCTCCGACGGCGCGGCCAGGCGGTAGCGGATCCAGTCGTTGCCCGGGTCGCGCCTGCGGCGGGTCTCCCAGCCGTCGTCCATCGTGCGGGAGCGGCCGGGCAGGATGGTGTGGAACGCCGGGGAGTAGAAGCGGTCGGAGGTGTCCTCGACCTGCCCGCCGTTCTCCAGGGCCACCACATCGAACGTACCGAGTGCCAGGAGCCAGCCGGGGTCGGGGACGACCTCGCCGTGCACCCGGAACCTGGCGATGCCGCCGTCGGGATACTGACTGATCCGCAAATGCGTGAAGCACCGCTCCGCCGCGACCGCGAACCCGTTGGCGGCGTGCCCGCCAACGGCCGTACGGGGCAGGAGCGTTGTCCACGCCGTGTCCGGCCCGAGCAGCTCCTCCGGCGAGGGGGCGCCCGGTACGCACGCGGCCTCGACGGAGACGGCCTGTGGGTGGTTGCCCCGGAAGTGCGCGGTGTCGACGACCAGCCCGCGTACGACGCCGGGGGCGCCGAGCCGTACGAGCGCCCAGTCGTGATCGTCCGCCGCGGGGTGCGGACCGGCCGCGCTCGCACCGCGCCGACGGCGGGTCTCCCAGCCGTCCATGATCTTGCCCTTGTGCCCGAAGCGCTCCGGGTCGAACACGGCGGGCTCGGGCCTCAGCAGGTTCTCGCGCTCGGCGAAGAACTCGTCGTTGGCGGCGGTCACGGCGGCGCCGAGCCTGCGGTCGGCGAGATTCACGAGGCGGGTGAAGGGGAAGTCGGCGGTGCGGTAGTCGGCGTACGGGTCGCCGCCGCTGTACGGGCCTGCGTCGCCGGTGAAGCGCGGGATCGCCGTCATGGTCAGTGGCTCCTTTCGAGGAGGCGGCCGGTGGGCGGGGCGACGACGCCGTCCGCCATGATCCGTACGCCGCGCAGCCAGGTCGACGCGACGACACCGTGCAGGGTCCGTCCGGCGTAGGCGGTTACCTGGTTGCGGTGGAAGAGTGCGGCCGGGTCGACGGTGAACGTCTCGTCGGGGGCGAGGACGGCGAAGTCGGCGTCGCGTCCCGCCTCGATGGCGCCCTTGCGGGTGAGGCCCGCCAGGTGGGCCGGGGCGGCGGACATCCACCGGGCGACGTCGTCGAGCGAGTGCCCGCGTCGGCGCGCCTCGGTCCAGACGGCGGGCAGGCCCAGTTGAAGGGAGGAGATGCCGCCCCAGGCGGACGCGAAGTCCGGCGTCTTGAGATCGGGGGTGCACGGCGAGTGGTCGGACACAACGCAGTCGATGGTGCCGTCGGCGAGGCCGTCCCACAGCGCGTCCTGGTTGGCGGCCTCCCGGATCGGCGGGCAGCACTTGAACTCCGTAGCGCTGTCGGGGACCTCCTCGGCGGTGAGGGTGAGGAAGTGCGGGCAGGTCTCGACGGTGACCTTGACGCCCTCGCGCCTGGCGGCGGCGATCATCGGCAGGGCGTCGCTGGAGGACAGATGCAGCACATGGACGCGCGCGTTCAGCCGCCTGGCGTGGGCGATGAGCCCGGCAATAGCGGTGTTCTCGGCGTCGCGCGGCCTGGAGGCGAGGAAGTCCGCGTACGCGGGGCCGCCGCGCCGCGGCGCTGCCGCCAGTCGGTGCGGGTCCTCCGCGTGCACGATCAGGAGGCCGCCGAAGCCGGCGATCTCGGCCATGGAGCGGGCCAGTTGCTCCTGGCCGAGTTCCGGGAACTCCTCCACCCCGGAGGGCGAGAGGAAACACTTGAAGCCGAAGACCCCGGCCTCGTACAGCGGCCGCAGATCAGCGACATTGGTGGGGAGCGCGCCGCCCCAGAAGCCGGTGTCGATGTGCGCCCTTCCCGCGGCCACCCGCTGCTTGGTCCGCAGGTGCCTGACGGTAGTGGTCGGCGGGATGGAGTTGAGCGGCATGTCGATGAGGGTGGTGATGCCGCCGGCCGCCGCGGCGCGGGTGGCGGTGAAAAAGCCTTCCCACGCGGTGCGGCCCGGGTCGTTCACATGGACATGCGTATCGACGAGGCCGGGAAGCACGGCATGGTCGCCGAAGTCCTCGCAGCGGGTGCCGCTCGGCACTTCGGTGTCGTACGGGAGGACGGCGTCGATCGACCCGCCGGTGACGGCGACGGCGGCGGGCCGTGTGCCCTCGGGGGTGACGACGCGCGTCGAGCGCAACAGCAGCTTCCCGTCCGCACCGGACACGCGTGGACCTCGTTTCGATCGGCACCCCGATGTTCAACGAACTGTTGAAGGAGTCTTCACTCGGCGGCGTGACCGAGTCAAGACCCGGTGGAACGAGCCTCCACGAGGGACTTCCGCGAATTGGAGTGTCAATTTCGGTGAGCGGAATGGTGCCGGCCCGGGTCCGGGCCGGGGCACCCGGCCAAAACAGGGCCCTGACCGGCAAGGACGGCGCACCGGGAGCAGTGGGCCGATCGGGAACAGCCCGGTAAGCTGCTGCCTTGCCCTCCGCTTCGAAAGGACCGGTGCCGTGCCGCCGTCCCACGCCAGCACATCCGACTCCAAGCCCGCCGGT
>DATCWZ010000202.1:0-2117 GCA_036566065.1 Streptomyces sp.
GAGCCGAACACTGTCATCACCACGAGTGTCATCACGCTGTCCTTTCCGCGCGAGCGGAGGTGAGCCAGACAGACAGGCCGGTGCGGGTGGAATCCTGCGGTCCTCTCCGCGCGAGCGGAGGTGAGCCGTTCCGCTGCAGCCGCGGACCTCCCGCCCCCCGGTCCTCTCCGCGCGAGCGGAGGTGAGCCGTCGGGGAGCCACGTCTGCACCAGCGGCGCACCGTCCTCTCCGCGCGAGCGGAGGTGAGCCAGTCGTGACTGGCCGTCGGCCAACGTACGCCAGTTGAGGCCCGGGCTTTGGACGCCGCAACCTGGCCGAGCGCTTCAGTCGGAGGAGGTGTACGCGACGAAGTCGGCCCAGGCATCTGGCGTGAAGCCAAGTTGCGGACTTCGTGTGATCTTGGAATCGCGGACCTGCACCGTACCGGTGGTAGCGGCGACCTCGACGCACTCAGGACCGTCGCTTGTGCTGTAGCTGCTCTTGACCCACGTCAGCACGGAAGCGTCTCCGGCCGAGGGCTTGACACTCATGTCTCTCCAAGAAGTTTCTCGATGAATGCTCGCGACAACCGAGGTGTGAGCGCCTGGGCCCGGATCATGCCGTATCGCATGTCAAGAACCTGGACCTCCTTGGGCTCAGCAATCAATCGGCTGGTGAGCTGAACTTCATTGTGTCCCACAGCCGTTCCGTCAATGAGCTTAAGCACTTGAAGCGATCCGTCCAGCCCAGCGTGTTCCTCCGTTGCCGTAGGCATGACCTGGATCTCAACATGCCGCAAGGCACCAATTACGAGTAGGTGCTCGAGCTGACGCCGCAGCACCATTCTGCCCCCGGTCGGTCGCCGCAGCACTGCCTCTTCCTGGACAAAGGTCAGCAAGGGCGCGGGCCGCCGTTCGAAGATCGACTGTCGGGCCATGCGGGCAGCCACCAGACGCTCAACCTGGTCCTCGGTGAAGGCCGGCCGCCGCTCCCCGTACAACGCACGGGCATACTCCTCCGTCTGCAGAAGGCCATGGATGACGACGCTGGCATAGGCGCCCATTTCGATGGTGTCCGCCTCAAGTCTGGCCAGATGCCGAACTTTCTTCGGGTACCGCGCCTCCGCGACGTCCTTCTTCATCGCGGCCAGCTTGCCGCCCGCGCCCAGTACCTCGTCCGCCTTGTCCAGGAACTCCGGCCTCGGGATTCGTTTGCCGGCTTCAACCTTGTAGACCTGGTTCTCGCCGTACCCGATCGCCGCGCCCAGTTCCACCGCGCGCAGCCCGGCCGCCTCGCGCCAGAGGCGGATCTGGCGGCCGACCGCTGCGATCACCGCGCCCGAGTCGTCCTCCAGGTCGATGTCTCGGTCCGGCCCGCCCGCGCCGCCCCTCGTACAGTCCCTGACACCGTCTCCAGCCATGCGACACCTGCCTCCACCTGTGACTACGCCCTCGACGCCGTACTGGATGGACAGGTCCGGAGAACTGCTGGACAGTGACTGTCCGTACACGCGTCATTGCTGTTCAGCGTATGCACAAGACCGCCACGCTGAGTGACGTGAACCAAGAAATCACCCGAACCGAACGTTCCACTCCTACCCGGCAGTTCACCGTGCTGCTCTCGCCGACCCGTCGGGCCGCGCGCCTCGCCCGGCTCCTCACCACCGCGCATCTGGCCTCGTGGGGGCTATCGTCCGACGCTGCCGCACATGTCGTTGCGGAACTGGCGAACAATGCCGTGCTCCATGGACGCGTCCCGGGGCGGGACTTCCGCCTGGACCTCTCCGTCCACGACGACGACTCGCTTCTGCGGATCGAGGTGACGGACACCCGGGGCGAGCAACTCCCGCCCGATACCGCCCTGGTGCCTGACGGCGATGCGGAATCAGGGCGCGGGCTGTTGATCGTCGAGGCGCTGGCCGATCACTGGGGGGTCCTCTCCGGGCCCGTCCCGCGCAAGACGATCTGGGCGGAAATCGCCCTCGCACCATGACTGCTCCACCGGGTCGGAAAAGGCGGCAGCGCTCCCCCAACCGCAGACCAACAGGCCGGAACTGCGACCGCTGCGACCGCGCCTTCCGCTCCCGCCACCCCGGCCACTGCCGCGGCTGACGCGGCTGACGCGGCTGACGCGGCTGA
>DATCWZ010000121.1:0-7902 GCA_036566065.1 Streptomyces sp.
CCGCCGTCACCATCGGCAGCAGGGGCAGCGCAACCGAACCGGTCACGGAGCGCCTCCGATCAGGGCGCCCAGCCGCTCCCAGCCGCGCTCCCGGACGAAACCGCCCTCGCCCCATCGCAGTGCGGGCACTGTCACCACCAGCCCGGCCGCGTCCCGCTCCAGCACATGCACCTCGGCAAGCCGACGCCGCCCGGCCCCGTCCCGTACAAGGTGGACCACGACCGACAGTGCGGCCGCCAACTGACTGTGCAGCGCCGACCGGTCGAGGCCGGCGGCCGTGCCCAGAGCCTCCAGACGTGCCGGCACATGTTCAGCGGCATTAGCGTGAACAGTGCCGCACCCACCTTCGTGTCCCGTGTTAAGCGCCGCCAGCAATTCGGTTACTTCAGCCCCTCGGACCTCACCGACCACCAACCGGTCGGGCCGCATGCGCAAGGCCTGACGCACCAGGTCCTGGAGTGTCACCCGCCCCGCGCCCTCCTGGTTGGCCGGCCGCGACTCCAGGCGCACCACATGCGGGTGATCAGGCCGCAGTTCCGACGAGTCCTCCGCGAGGACGATGCGCTCCTGGTGCCCGACCGCGCCCAGCAGACTCGACAGCAGCGTCGTCTTCCCCGCTCCTGTCCCTCCGCTGATCAGATACGAGACCCGGGCCTCGACCAGCGCCCGCAGAACCCTGTCCCCGCCCGGCGGTACCGTCCCGGCCGCGACCAGTTCCGCCAGGGCGAAAGCCCGGGGCCGCACCACGCGCAGCGACAGACAGGTCGAACCGACGGACACGGGTGGAAGCACCGCGTGCATCCGGGTCCCGTCCGGCAGCCGGGCATCCACCCACGGTCTGGCGTCGTCGAGCCTGCGGCCCGCCACCGCGGCGAGCCGCTGCGCCAGCCTCCGGACCGCCGCCGCGTCCTGGAAGGTCACGCCGGTGAGCTCCAGCCCGCCGCCCCGGTCCACCCACACCCGGTCCGGAGCCGACACCAGCACATCGGTCACGGCCGGATCCGACAGCAGCGGTTCGAGAACTCCCGTGCCGACCAGCTCGCCCCGCAACTCCTCCGCCGCCCCCAGCACTTCGGCGTCGCCGAGCAGCCGTCCCTGTGCCCGCAACGCAGCCGCCACTCCGGCCGGGGTCGGCGCCGCACCGCTGCGGGCCAGCCGTTGCCGTACGGCATCGAGCAGGGCCTCAGTCATGACGCACCTCCGCCAGGTAGCCCAGCCGGAGTGCCTTCGCCACCCACCGCGTCCGCTCCTTCCCAGAACGCCGCGCAGAACCTGGCAAGCGGCCCTCGTGGTCCGGCGCCCGGTGGCACGCCGGCATCCTGAGCCGCCGCGAGCCCTGCCTCCAGGGGCAGTTCGCCGACAAGCGGACGGCCCAGAACCCGCGCAATCCAGTGCTCGTCCAGACCGGCCGCGAACGGGCCACGCGCAACGACCCGCAGGTCCTCCAGAACCATTCCGGCCATGGAAGCCACCCGCTTCGCCGCCGCGACCGCTCTCAGCTCACCCGGAACCACGAGCAGTCCGATGTCGAGCTGCGCCAGTGCCTCGCTGACACTTTCGTCGACCCGCCTCGGCAGATCCACGACGACCACTCCGCCGAGCCTGCGCGCGGCCGCGAGCACGGCTTGCATAGCCTGAGGGGGAATCACGACCTCGTCGTCACGGCCCCAACTGAGCACCCGCAGCCCATGCAGCGCGGGCAAGGATTCTTCAAGCGCGCTGCCGGCGAGCCGCCCCTTGGACCGGGCGAAATCCGGCCATCGCATTCCCTCCGCGTTCTCGCCCCCGAGGAGCACATCGATGCCGCCGCCCAGCGGGTCGCCATCGATCAGCATGGTCCGCCTGCCGGACCTGGCCGCCGTCACCGCCAGGGCACAGGCCAGTGTGGATGCGCCGGAGCCGCCCCGCCCTCCCATCACTCCCACGGTGAGCGCCGGCCGTCCCACGCCCTCCGCCGCATTAGCGATCTGGTCGACGAGCCAGCCCTCCGCGTCGGGCAGCCGCAGCACGTAATCGGCCCCGATCTCGACCGCCTTGCGCCAGACATCAGGGTTGTCCTGGTCGCGTCCCACAAGCATCACGCCGCGCCTGCGGGTGGCACCCCGGCAACGGTCGGCCGCGTCGTCTCCCACCATGACGATCGGAGCCTGCTCCCAGCCGCCCCTGTGCTCGGGCGGCCCATGATGCACTTCCGGTTCAGCTCCGGCTGCAGCGCACAGCCGCAGCAGATCGTCGAGCAGCTCGACATCTTCCGTCACGATCAACGGTCCGATCCGCCGCCCTCCGTCGACCGGCACACCTTCTCGTACGAGGGATCCAGCCACGATCTCCGCCCCTTCTCACTGCTCCTTCAGTACGGTTCGCGGTGATCTCGGAGCGTTCCGAGATGCGCGATTCCGGAACCCGCGGACTTCGCGGGTGGAATCACCATGCAGTGCTTCGGAAAAACGTGTGGATCTTGCTCGAAAACTGTGGACAACTTCAGCGTTGTGAATATCTCCGTAGCTCATACCGGTGACTTCCGGAGCGAAGCCCTTCCACTACGCAGTGTGACGAGTCAAGATGAGAGTAGAGCCCACAGCGGGGTGGGTCGTCGCCGACCCAAGGAGGGAAACCGCACCAAATACGGCGACAAAAAACGGGTCCGGACATGCGACGACCCCCGCCGGGGGGGAGAGCGGGGGTCGTCCCCACGGCCGACTCGGGGGGGGAGGAGCCGGACCGGGTTAGCACGGTCGCGAACGATCCGTGACTTCCATGGTGTACCCGAGAGCCTTCTCAGGCAAACCCACACGCGAGAGTTTACGCCGAATGGTGGGCCCCTATGCTCTCCTTTGTGGAAAACTGCTTCTCGCCGCGCACAGCAGCCTTCTTTGACCTGGACAAGACGGTCATTGCGAAGTCTTCGACGCTGACCTTCAGCAAGTCCTTCTATCAAGGCGGACTGATCAACCGCCGCGCTGTACTGCGCACTGCGTACGCACAGTTCGTCTTCCTCGCCGGAGGCGCTGATCACGATCAGATGGAGCGGATGCGCGCTTATCTCTCCGCGCTCTGCAAAGGATGGAACGTCCAGCAGGTCAAGGAGATCGTCGCCGAAACTCTGCACGATCTGATCGACCCGATCATCTACGACGAGGCGGCGACTCTCATCGAGGAACATCACGCCGCGGGGCGCGATGTGGTCATCGTCTCCACCTCGGGCGCCGAAGTCGTCGAGCCCATCGGCGAACTGCTCGGCGCCGACCGGGTCGTCGCCACCCGAATGGTCGTCGGCGACGACGGCTGCTTCACCGGAGAGGTCGAGTACTACGCGTACGGACCGACGAAGGCCGAAGCGGTCAAGGCGCTCGCCGCGTCGGAGGGATACGACCTCGCGCGCTGCTACGCCTACAGCGACTCCGTAACCGATGTGCCGATGCTGGAGTCCGTCGGCCACCCGCACGCGGTCAACCCCGACCGGGCACTGCGCCGGGAAGCGACGGTCCGGGAGTGGCCGATTCTCGTCTTCAACCGCCCGGTCCGGCTCAAGCAGCGGCTCCCCGTCTTCTCCATGCCGCCACGCCCGGCGCTCGTGGCCGCAGCGGCGATCGGCGCGGCGGCCGTGACGGCTGGGCTGGTCTGGTACGCGAATCGCCGGCGCGTCGGCGCGATTACCGGCTGACCCGCCCAGCACCCGGGACAAGGGCGGCAGAAGCGGCACATCAGCTGCCCGAGTCACCCGTATTTGAACCTAAAAGTAAAGAAGTGCGGCAAAGGCTTCCGCTTGCTGTGGCCCTGGAGTACAAAGGAGTCAACGGCCCGCGAGACCAAGGACATCCGAGAGGATCACCTTCAAACGCAGAGATGGCCCCACGGACCGAGCATGGATGGCGAGCACCCACGCGACGTCGACCCGTCGATTACGGGCCAGCCGCACCAGGTGACGGGCAGAGCACCCGACCTGATGGGCACATATCGAGGACGCCTGGTAACTCGGCAGACATGCCAGCGGCGGCACTGAATACGGTGCCGCCGCACTTTTTTGCCAGTCCCCGCCAGGTCAGCCGTCCGTCAGGTCAGGCCGCACCCCGCTGCAGCGCCTCGCACACGGCCGTCGACTCCCTGACTCCCAGCTCCACCGCACGACCGCAGTGAGCGATCCAGGCAGCCATGCCCTCCGGCGTCCCTGACAGGTAGCCGTCGAACGCCGCGGCATACGCCGCCCGGCCCTGCTCCGCGTGGCCCACTTCGGCCGGGCAGATGGCCTTCGGGTCAAGACCGCTGCCGATCAGTGCGATCCGCTCGGCGGTCCGGGCGACCAGACCGTTGTACGAACCGAAGGGCCGCAGAGCCAGAAGTTCACCGTGCACGATCGCGGACGTCACGAGCGCGGGCGCGGCGCTTCCAGCGATGACAAGCCCGGACAGCGCTTCCAGTCGACCGGCCACCTCATCGGCATCCGGCACCGGAGCCTCGATCAGCGGCTCGTCGACCGGCTCCCCCGCCAGCCGCGGCCTCCCCACCGTGCCGTCCGGGGCCGCCCCACCGGCCGCGACCAGATGCAGTCGCGCCAGCACCCGCATCGGCGACTGACGCCAGATGGAGAGCAGCTGGCCGGCTTCGGCGGTGAGCCGGAGGGCCGCACCGACGGTGCGCGCGTCCGCCTCGCCACTGAAATCGGTGCGGCGCCGCACCTCCTCCAGGTTCCAGTCCGCGCCGGAGAGGGCGGCCGAACCACGGGCGCCTCGCAGGGCCGCTTCAGCGGTCACCTCGGTACCTCGGCGCCGCATGACTCGGTGGCCGTAGACCCGGTCCACGGCCTTGCGTACGGAGTCCACCGCGTCGGCGACGCCCGGCAGGGCAGCCAGAGCGGCGAGCGGGTCTGGGGCAGTCGTACTCATAAGTAGCGAGGCTACGCGTCCGATGCACGCTTACCACCCGGAAGTGTCCTTCTTCACGAACATCGACAGCAGTGAGCGATCGGGCGACTACCCTTGGTGAACATGAAGATCGCTTTCGTAGGGAAGGGCGGCAGCGGAAAGACCACGCTGTCCTCGCTCTTCATCCGCCACCTTGCCGCAAATGAAGCCCATGTCGTCGCGGTGGACGCCGACATCAACCAGCATCTCGGAGCCGCGCTCGGTCTCGACGAGGACGAAGCCGCCGCACTGCCCGCGATGGGCGCGCACCTGCCCCTCATCAAGGACTACCTGCGGGGCAGCAATCCCCGTATCGCCTCCGCGGAGACGATGATCAAGACGACTCCGCCCGGCGAGGGCTCGCGGTTGCTCAGGATCCGCGAGGACAACCCGGTCTACGACGCCTGCGCGCGGACGGTACGGCTCGACGACGGGGACATCCGGCTGATGGTCACGGGCCCGTTCACCGAATCCGACCTCGGGGTGGCCTGCTACCACTCCAAGGTCGGCGCGGTCGAGCTGTGCCTCAACCATCTGGTCGACGGCCCCGACGAGTATGTCGTAGTGGACATGACGGCCGGGTCGGACTCGTTCGCATCCGGGATGTTCACGCGCTTCGACATGACCTTCCTGGTCGCGGAGCCGACACGTAAGGGTGTCGCGGTCTACCGCCAGTACAAGGAGTACGCACGGGACTTCGGCGTCGCGCTCAGGGTGGTCGGCAACAAGGTGCAGGGCCAGGACGACCTGGACTTCCTGCGTGCCGAGGTCGGCGACGACCTGCTCGTAGGCATCGGTCACTCCGACTGGGTGCGGGGGATGGAAAAGGGCAGGCCTTCCCGGTTCGAATTGCTGGAGGCGGACAACCGGATGGCACTGCAAGCCCTGCAGGACGCGGCGGAGGACTCGTACGGACGGCGCGACAGGGAGCGCTACACGCGGCAGATGGTGCACTTCCATCTGAAGAACGCGGAGAGCTGGGGCAACAAGAAGACGGGCGCCGACCTGGCTGCCCAGGTCGACCCCGCCTTCGTACTCGACGAGCGAGGTCTGACAGCGGATCTCGGCCAGCCCGTGTGACAGGCCGCCTGACAGCCCGGCGTCGTACCCGCTAGTCGGCCGGCTTGGCGGGCACGGCGTCGATCGCCGGCTTGGCGGGAGCCGTCCGGGTGGCGAGGAAGGCAGCCCAGCCCTCGTTAGGCTGCTCCCCGACGCCGAGCGTTCCCAGTTTGGCCAGCGTGGCGGGGTCCTGGACGTCCAGCCAGTCGGCGAGTTGCCGGAAGGACACGCAGCGCACGTCCGTCTGGGTGCAGACGGTCTTGATGGTCTCCTCGACGGCACGCATGTACGTACCGCCGTTCCATGACTCGAAGTGGTTGCCGATGATCAGCGGCGCGCGGTTCCCCTTGTACGAGCGGTCGAAAGCCTTGAGGAGGCCGTCGCGCATCTGGTTGCCCCAGAACTCGCGCTGTGCCGGGTCACCCTGCGTCGTGCCCGACTGATTGAACATGAAGTTGTAGTCCATCGAGAGGGTCTCGAAGGCGCGGCCGGGTACCGGGACTAGCTGGAGCGGGAGATCCCAGACGCCGTCCTTCTTGTGGGGCCACACCTGGCTGCCGACACCGCTGGAGTCGTAGCGGAATCCCATCGTCCGGGCCGCGGCAACCATGTTCTTCTGCCCTTCCAGGCAGGGGGTACGGCCGCCGATGAGTTCCTTGTCGTAGTCGAAGGGCAGGGGCGCCTCGGCCTTGAGAGCGGGCGCGTTGGTCTTCCAGCTCTTCACGAAGGACTTGGCCTGGCGGATCTCGCTCTTCCACTCCTCGACGGACCAGGTTCCGACGCCGCCGTCCGCGCCGCAGAAGTGCCCGTTGAAGTGGGTGCCGATCTCGTTGCCGTCCTGCCAGGCAGCACGCAGTTCGGTGAGGGTGTCGTGGATTCCCTCGGTGTCGTTGAAGCCGATGTCCGAGCGGCCCGCCGAGTGCTGGGGCGGGTCGTAGAGATTCCGCTTCTCCTCCGGCAGCAGGTACACGCCGCTCAGGAAGTACGTCATGTTCGCGTTGTACTTCTTCGCGACCCCACGGAAGTGCGAGAAGAGCTTCTGGCTGTCCTCTCCGGCGCCGTCCCAGGAGAACACCACGAACTGCGGCGGCTTCTGACCGGCGGCCAAGCGCCTGGGTGTGGGGAGATGTGGCTGCACTCCGGTGAAGGCGGTGGAACCGTCCCCGATGAGGGTGACGGCACCCTTGGGAGCACCTGCCGGGGAGTCCTTTCCCGCGGCCTCCTTCTTCGCTGCCTTCGCGGCGCCGGAACTCTCCGTGCCGGAACCCGCACCGGAGCCGACACAGCCCGCCAGGCCGGCCACCAGTGCCGCGGCCATGGCTCCCAGGGCGATTTTCTTCGTGACGACCATCGTCCATCCACCCTCTTCCCAGCAGGAAACGTGCGTCGAAGTGCCGACACGGCGCCGTCAACGTCGCATGGATCCCCACGGAATGAGCGCGACAAGGCGTACTAAAAGATGCTTATTCACTTGAATGGGGCATCTCGCCAGCTATCTGCCCGAAACTCTGGACACGTTTCTTTACTCTCCATTACCATTCCATTACGAAGAGTTAGAGGTTCTCGCCATTGCACAGCCGTGATCCACGGCTCGCATCCCTTGCATTCCGCGACCGCGCTGCCCCGGAGGAGACGGGAACATGTCTGCCCACGTACGCACTCGTAACAACCACACGTCCCGCGGTTCGAGCCCGCCTCGCGCATCGGGGGTCAAGCGGCCTCACAGCCCGCCGAAGCCCTCGCCCAACGGCCCGCGCTTCCGTATCGCGGGCGCGGATGTATCCGCGTCGATCACCGTTTTCCTCATTGCCGTACCCATGTCGCTCGGCCTGGCCGTCGCCATGGATGCCCCGCTCGAAGCCGGTCTGGTCTCAGCGGCCATCGGCGGGATCGTCGCCGGACTGCTCGGCGGCACCCCCCTCCAGGTATCCGGCCCGTCCGC
>DATCWZ010000119.1:0-5008 GCA_036566065.1 Streptomyces sp.
TTCAGATGTTAATTACGCCGGTATGTCGCAGATGTACCAGTTGACGACTCTGGTATCGCGGTCGCCCGTCTGCCATAGTCGGTTGCGCGACCCCCATTGACCCGGGCCAGGTCGTCCAGGGCGGCCGTGGGCTCACCCCCCGACCCACGGCCCCCCGCAGAAGCCCCCGCGGCGCCGCACGACGGCAAACCCGGGGGCTTCCGCGCTGTCAGCGGTCGGAGATACGCATCTCGAACCAGGTGGTCTTGCCGCGGGGTAAGAGATCCACGCCCCACCGGTCGGACAGCTTGTCGACCAGGAACAGCCCGCGCCCGCTGACATCCATCTCGCGGACCGGCATCAGGCAGGGCAGCCCGCGCGAGGGGTCGCGGACCTCGATACGGATCCAGCCGCGCCTGCGCAGCATCCGCAGCCCGAAGACCCGCGCCCCCGTGTGCCGTACGGCGTTGCCGACGAGTTCGGAGACGAGCAGCACCGTGTGCTCGGCGGTCTGCGGGGAGAGCGCCCACTGACGGAGCATCACACATGAGGCGAGCCGGCGGGCGGTCGCCGCGGACTCCGGGCGTGAGGGCAGCCGGACCTCGTCCTCTGTCGGATTACCGAACAACTCCAGCGCCTTGAACGCCTGTTCGTCCTCAATCGCTGAAGTCCAGCGCGCCGCGGTCGCACTGCTGCGCGGTCGCGGCTGTTCCACACCCTCCAGACCCGCCATGCCCACCATCATGGCCGTAAGACGTGCTCCCCGGGGCCGTTCCAGGCGAATCCCTCCCCCGGAACGCACCATTCCGCTGCGGTCGAACGGCATATGCCGGAGGCAGGATGCGAGCCTTCATAGCCCATCCGAGCTGCGAAGACGCACCGCCGGGAGGGATGTGCGACAGCGGCGGGAGCGTCGGTGCTCAAGGGTGCCCCAAGCCTCCGTCAAACCGCTCGCACGGATGAACGCGCCCGCCGCTGTACCCCACTCATGTTCGGTCAGAGAGGAATTCAGAGGAACTTGGCCTTGCCGGGGCCCTCCTCCACGAAACTGCGCATACCGCGCTCCCGGTCCTCGGTGGCGAACAGGCCCGCGAACCAGTTGCGCTCGATCGTCAGCCCGGTGTCGATGTCCGCCTCCAGGCCCGCGTCCACGCACTCCTTCGCGGCGCGCAGCGCCAGCGCGGGCCCCTCGGCCAGCCGGGCGGCCCAGGCGTGCGCCTGCTCGTACACCTCGGCCGCGGGCACCACCCGGTCCACCAGGCCCATCGCCAGGGCCTCGGGGGCCTTGACCATGCGGCCGGTGAAGATCAGGTCCTTGGCCTTGGCCGGGCCGACGAGGCGGGCGAGCCGCTGGGTGCCGCCGGCCCCGGGGATCAGGCCGAGCAGGATCTCGGGCTGGCCCAGCTTGGCGTTGTCCGCGGCGATCCGGAAGTCGGCGCAGAGCGCCAGCTCGCAGCCGCCGCCCAGGGCGTAGCCGGTGACGGCGGCGACCACGGGCTTGGGAATGCGCGCCACCGCGGTGAACGAGTCCTGCAGGGCCTTGGAGCGCAGGACCATGGCCGTGTGGTCCATGGCCTGCATCTCCTTGATGTCCGCGCCCGCGGCGAACACCTTCTCGCCGCCGTAGATGATGACGGCGCGTACGTCCTCACGGCGGGTCGCCTCCGCGGCGAGTTCGCGCAGCCGGTCCTGGACGGCGACGTCCAGGGCGTTCATGGGCGGGCGGTCCAGCCTGATCGTGCCGACGTTGTCGCGTACTTCGAGGGTTACGGTCATGGGAGGCAGGTTAACCGCCGCTAACGGCGGCGGGCCCGCGGGGGCCGTACGGCTTCGGGACTACTTGATCCACTCCGACCAGTCCATGTTCCAGCCGTTCAGTCCGTTGTCCGGCTGGATCACCTTGTCGTGCGACTTCTTCACGATGACCACATCGCCGATGAGCGTGTTGTCGAAGAACCAGGCCGCCGGGGTCGTCTTGTCCCAGGCACCGCGCACGTCACGCAGACCGACACAGCCGTGGCTCGTGTTGACCGAGCCGAAGATGCCCGGCGAGCCCCAGTAGTTGCCGTGCAGGAAGGTGCCCGAGGTGGACAGGCGCAGGGCGTGCGGTACGTCCTTGATGTCGTACTCGCCGCCGAAGCCGACGGTGTCACCGTTCATCCGGGTCACCTTGAGCTTCTCGCTGACGACCATCTGGCCGTTGTACGTGGTCGTCGACGGGGCGCCGGCCGAGATCGCGATGTTCTTGATCTGCTTGCCGTCTCTGACCACCTTCATCCGGTGGGAGGAGGCGTCAACGGTGGAGACCTGGCTGCGGCCGATGGTGAAGTTCACGGTCTTGGACTGCTTGCCGTAGACCCCGGGACGGCCCTCGACGCCGTCGAGGTCCAGCCGCACGGTGACCTTGGTGCCCGCGGCCCAGTACTTCTCGGGCCGGAAGTCGAGCCGGTCGTTTCCGAACCAGTGGCCCTCGACCGGCACGGCGGGCTGCGCCGTCACCTTGATCGCCCGCTCGACGGCGGCCGGGTCGGTGATGCCCCGGGTGAAGTGGATCGACACCGGCATGCCGACCCCGACGGTCGAGCCGTCCTCGGGGGTGTACTGCCCGATGAAGGTGTTCTTCGGCACCAGCGTGGTGAACGTGGTGTCCTTGGCCGACTGGCGGCCCTTGGCGTCCTTGGCGATCGCGTGCACCGTGTACTTGGTCGCGGCGGCCAGATGGAGGGCCGGCGTCCAGCTCGCACCGTCCGCCGAGATGCTTCCCTCGACCTCCTTGCCCTTGGGGTCGGCGACCTGGACAGTCGCCAGCTTGCCCTGCGCGGCCGATATCTTCAGCGCCCCGCTGGTCGCCACCGATTCGGCGCCGTCCTTGGGCGCGATGGTCACCACCGCCTGCGAGGCGCTGGTGTCGTCGACCTTCGCACTGCCCTTGTCCGCGCCCTTGTTCCCCGTATCGGGGGAACCGCTCCCCGCGCATGCCGTCACCAGGAACAGCAGCGCACCCAGTACCAGGGCGAGGAGTCCACGGGACCTGTGCCCCCGCCGTCCCCTGCCCGTTCCGGCAGATCTCCCCGATATCGGTTGACCGTTCACTGTGGTCGTCTCCCCTCGCACGGCCTGGCCCCGCCATGGCCCGCACCCCCGCACGCTTACATGCGTGCTCGGCGCAAGATAATCACACCGAGAGCAGGGCGAACTCCCCGCGTATGTCACCGTTCAGTCCCAAGTTGTCCGGGGACAACACGCAGGTGGGCGGGGTGCTGGTTCCGGCGGGGCCCGCAGGGGGGATCAGCGGAGCGCGGAACCCGCTTTCCACTGCTTCCAGTTGAGGTTCCAGCCGCTGAGTCCGTTGTCCGGGGCGACGGTCCTGTCGGAGGAGTTGATCACCTCGATCACGTCCCCGACGAGGGTCCGGTCGAAGAACCAGCCGGCCGGTGTGGCCCCGCCGCCGCCCTTCACATCCCGCAGTCCGACGCAGCCGTGGCTGGTGTTCTCGGAGCCGAAGATTTCGTCGGCCGCCCAGTAGTTGCCGTGCAGGAAGGTGCCCGACTGGGTGAGCCGGATGGCGTGCGGCACGTCCTTGATGTCGTACTCGCCGCCGAAGCCGACCGTGCTGCCATCCATCCGGGTGACCTCGTGCAGCTCGGAGACCACCATTTTCCCGTTGTACGTGGTCGTCTTGTCGGCGCCCGCCGTGATCGGCACCGTACTGATGAGCCGGCCGTCGCGCCGTACCTCCATCGTGTGCTCCGCGACATCCACCACGGACGTCTGGGAACGGCCCACCGTGAAGGTGACCTTCTTCTGCTGACTGCCGTACACCCCGCGCGCGCCCTCCACATCGCGCAGCCCCACATCGACGGTCACCCGGGTGCCGGGTTTCCAGTACGCGGCTGGGCGGAAGTCGAGCCGGCTCCTGCCGAACCAGTGGCCCACCACGTCCACCGCGGGCTTCGCCGTGACACGGATGGCCTTCTGGACCGCCGCGCGGTGCTCGATAGGACGGCTGAAGTTGAAGGAGACGATTATCCCGGTTCCCACGGTGGACCGGTTCTCGGGCTTGAAGTAGCCGATGAAACGGTGCTCGGGGACCAGCGTGGTGAAGGTCGTGCTGCGGGCCGAGCGGTGTCCCGCGCCGTCCACCGCGACGGCCTCGACGCTGTACTTGGCGGCCAGCCTGAGCCGTTTCCCGCCCGCGGGCTTCCAGGAACGGCCGTCGTCGGCGATCGCGCCCGGCACCTCCTCCCGCTCCGCGGCCTCGATGCGCGTCACCCTGACCCGCTCCAGACGCCCGTCGGGGATGTCCACCTCGATCCGGCCCGCCGTCCCGACGCCCTTGGCGCCGTCCTTCGGGGAGATCCGGATCGTGTCGCCGGCCGAGCGGATGTCCCCGCCCGAGCCCGGCCCCGCGCCGGTGCAGCCGGACAGTACGGCGAGCACGGCGGTCAGTCCTGCCCATGTCAGCACGGCGGCCGAACCCGCCCGTGCTCTCTTCGCTTCGTGGTTCACGTCTCCCCCAACGACCAGGGCCGGTCCGGGGAAACGTGAGTGCGGGCCCCGCCCTGGGCAGAACAGATGGGGAGGACCATGCCGGGAGGGCAACGGCCGGGACGCCGTACGCCCTCGCCGGTACCGGCCCGGATGAGCCGCGGGAGGCTGAGAGGTGTCGAGCGCAGCCGAGCAGGAGGCAGTGCAGCAGGCGACCGGGAAGGCGGCGGAGACGGGAGGGGCCTGTTCCGAGCCCGACGAACCACCCGTCTGGCCGGGTACGCCCATGCCGCTCGGGGCACGCTTCAGGGTCGGCCCCGACGGTGTGGCGGGCACCAACTTCGCGCTCTGGGCCGGTGGCGCCGAGGCCGTCGAGCTCTGCCTGTTCGACGAGGCGGGGCAGGAGACCCGGCTGCCGCTGACCGAGCTGACCCATGAGATCTGGCACGGCTTCGTCCCCGGCGTACGGCCCGGCAGACGCTACGGCTACCGGGTGCACGGCCGCTGGGACCCCTGGACCGGCGCCCGCTGGAACCCGGCC
>DATCWZ010000630.1:0-4598 GCA_036566065.1 Streptomyces sp.
AACTACCCCTCCCAGCTCTCCGGCGGTCAGCAGCAGCGGGTGGCCATCGCCCGTGCGCTGGCCATGGAGCCGAAGCTGATGCTCTTCGACGAGCCGACCTCCGCGCTCGACCCGGAGCTGGTCGGCGAGGTGCTGGACGTCATGCGCGGCCTGGCCGAAGACGGCATGACGATGATCGTCGTCACTCATGAGATGGGCTTCGCCCGCGAGGTCGGCGATGCGCTGGTCTTCATGGACGACGGCGTGGTGGTCGAATCCGGCCACCCCCGCGAGGTGCTGACGAACCCGCAGCACGAGCGGACGCAGTCGTTCCTGTCGAAGGTGCTGTAGCGGCTGCGGCCGTGGCGGACCACGAGAGAGGGCGGTGCGGACCTGATGTCCACACCGCCCTCTCGTGTGTACGCGGGCCGCGCACCCCGCTACTTCAGCGCCAGGACCATGCTGTCGGAGGGCGACGCCCAGACGGTGCGGGCCTCAGCGAAGCCGGACGCGCGCAGGGTCCGGGCGTGCCACTCGGCGGAGGGCATGTCGCCGTCCGCGTGCTCGCCGTAGATCCGGTAGCGCTCCGCGGTCGGTTCCGCCAGGGCCGGGTCCTTGGCGGCAAGGGCCCACCAATCGGCCCAGCCCATGGCGCCCGCGTCCCTGGCCCGGTCCATCGCGGCTCCGCCTTCGACCATTACGCCCGCCGTAATGCCCAGTTACAGTAACCGCCCATTACACTGGTCGCACCACAGACTTTAGACCTACGCCGTAAGGACTACAAGTGGAACTGGCCTATTACTCGGACTACGCCGTGCGTCTGGTCAACACCGAGGAGCCGGCCCGCAACAAGGACTCCCTGACCACGGTCGAGGCCGTCCGCGACCTCTTCGGCGCCAACGCGCAGGCCGCCCGCCGCGCCACCGACGCGGATGTCACCCGGTTCCGGTCCGTACGGGGACGGCTGCGCGCGGTCTTCGAGGCGGCCGACGGCGGCGACGAGACGCTCGCGGTGGACCTGCTCAACTCACTGCTGCTGGAATTCCCCGTCAGCCCGCAGATCTCCGGCCACGACACCCGTGACGAGGACGGCAAGCCGGACTGGCACATGCATCTGGCCGACCACCCGTCGAACGCGACGGCCGGGTTCGCTGCCATCGCCGCGATGGGCCTCGCCTTCCATCTGACCGCGCACGGTGTGGACCGGCTCGGCCTGTGCGAGGCCGCGCCGTGCCGTAACGCCTACCTCGACACCTCCACCAACCGCTCGCGCAGGTACTGCTCCGACCGGTGCGCGACCCGGGCCAATGTGGCCGCCTACCGGGCCCGCAAACGCCTGGAGACGGAACGGTCGCGCGAGACGGGCCGCAGCGCGGACACCGCCCAGCCCAGCGTGCCCAGCACCGAGCGCTGATCCTCCTTCAGCGGCCGGTAGCGGGCCCGCACCCGGGCCAGCACGAGCTCCTCGGGCACGGTCCCGTAATCCGTGCTGTCCCCGCCCGCGAACGAGTTGTCACCCAGCACCCACCAGCCGCCGCCGCGGCGCTCGGCGGCCCGCTTCACCACCAGCAGATCCTGCTGGAACGGATGGCGCAGGATCACCACGTCCCCCGGACGCACCGCCGCGCCGTACTGCACGAGCAGCCAGTCACCGTGATAGAGCGTGGGCACCATCGAGGGCCCCGTCACCTCGACCACCTGGAACGACATCCGCGCGACCCTCCCGTTCCCCGGCACCTGTGTCGGCTCCGGCATCTGCGGCACCTCCCGGCCCGTCCTCCAGTACACAGTCGCACGCACCGCCGGTGCGTTCGGCCACCGGTTCCATCCTCGCCCCGGACTTTTGGCCCAAGCCCATGGGGGCACCCGCAAAATCCGGCATCTCACGGAGTAATGTCCCACCTGAGAAGACGATCACGAGGAAGGACAGCTCCATGCTTTCCCGCCTGTTTGCCCCCAAGGTGAAGGTCAGCGCCCACTGCGACCTGCCCTGCGGCGTGTACGACCCGGCCCAGGCCCGCATCGAGGCGGAGTCCGTCAAGGCCGTCCAGGAGAAGTACCAGGCCAACGAGGACGCGGACTTCCGCACCCGCGCCGTTCTGATCAAGGAGCAGCGCGCCGAGCTGGCGAAGCACCACGTCTCCGTGCTCTGGAGCGACTACTTCAAGGCCCCGCACTTCGAGAAGTACCCGGAGCTGCACCAGCTGGTCAACGACACCCTGAAGGCGCTCTCCGCGGCCAAGGGCTCGAACGACCCGGCGACCGGCCAGAAGGCCCTGGACCTGATTGCCCAGATCGACAAGATCTTCCAGGAGACCAAGAAGGCCTGACCCATGGGCCAGGCCGTTTGACCTACGCTTACGCGGGTCGCATCGCCTACCACCCGCACCCGGCCCCCAGCCCGCCACAAACGGCGCTGACGGTCCGGGTGCGGTCTTTTTTCACCCCCGAGCGCAGGGCCGTTCGCGGGCCCTGAGGGTGGGGGTGTCGGCGCGTCGGGGTGGGGGTTCGGCTGGGGGGCGCGCTTACGCTCCCCGACGTGGCGAGACTTGTGGACGCGTTCAAGCGGGTCGTGATCGGGCGGGCGCTTCCCAGTGATGAGTTACGGGAGACGCTGCTGCCCAAGCGCCTGGCGCTGCCGATCTTCGCGTCAGACCCGTTGTCGTCGGTCGCCTACGCGACGCAGGAGATCCTGCTCGTCCTCACCCTGGGCGGGCTGGCGTTCCTGCATCTGACGCCGTGGGTGGCGCTCGCCGTCGTGGGGCTGATGGCGGTGGTGGTGCTGTCGTACCGGCAGGTCGTGTACGCCTACCCGTCGGGCGGCGGCTCGTACGAGGTGGTCGCCACCAACCTCGGCCCGTCCGTGGGGCTCGTGGTGGCCGCGTCGCTGATGGTGGACTACGTGATGACCGTCGCGGTGTCCATCGCCTCGGGCGTCGACAACATCATCTCGGCCGTGCCCGCCCTCAACGGCTACCGCACCGGCATGGCGGTGGGATTCGTGGTGCTGCTGGCTTCGGTGAACCTGCGGGGGATGCGCGAGTCCGGCCGGGCGTTCGCGGCGCCCACGTATCTGTTCGTGACAGGCGTCCTGGTCATGTGTGCCACCGGGCTCTTCCGCTGGCTGGTCGGTGACGCCCCCGTCGCCGAGTCGGCGGCGTACGGGATCACCCCGGCCCCCGGCGACAGTGGCCTCGCGGGTCTGGCCCTGCTGATGCTGGGGCTGCGGGCCTTCTCCAGCGGCTGTACGGCCCTGACGGGCGTGGAGGCGATCTCCAACGGGGTGCCCGCCTTCCGTAAACCGAAGTCCCGCAACGCGGCCACCACCATGGGCGCGATGGGGCTGATCGCGGTAGTCATGTTCTCGGGCATCACCACGCTCGCCGTGGTCGCGAAGGTCCACATCACCGACAACACCTGCCGGCTCACCGGGTTCGGCGGCGACTGCGCGAGCACCCCGCAGCGCACTGTGATCGCCCAGTTGGCCTCCGCCGTGTTCGGCGGTGAGCACAGCTTCGGCTTCTACGTCATCCAGGCCGCCACCGCGCTGGTCCTGGTCCTGGCCGCGAACACCGCGTTCAACGGCTTCCCGCTGCTGACCTCGATCCTGGCCCAGCACCACTATCTGCCCCGTCAGCTCCACACCAGGGGCGACCGGCTCGCCTTCTCCAACGGCATCGTGGCCCTGGCGGTCGTCGCCGCCGCCCTCCTCTGGGCCTTCCAGGCGTCCGTCACCAATCTGATCCACCTGTACATCCTGGGCGTCTTCACCTCCTTCACCCTGTCCCAGAGCGGCATGGTCCGGCACTGGAACCGCGCCCTGCGTACCGAGACCGACCCCGCGCTGCGCCGCCACCACCACACCACGCGCGCGATCAACGGCATCGGGGCCGTGGTCACCGGCCTGGTGCTGGTCATCGTGCTGCTGACCAAGTTCACCGAGGGCGCCTATCTGGCGGTGATCGCCGCGGTGCTGCTATGGCTGATGATGCGTGGAATCCGGCGGCACTACGACCACATCGCCGAGGAGCTGTCCCTCACCGGGAAGCCCGCCGGGGCCCTGGTCCTGCGGGGCAGGGTGCACGCCGTGGTGCTGGTGTCCCAGCTCCACAAGCCCACCGTGCGCGCCCTCGCCTACGCGCACGCCAGTCACCCCGATGCCCTGGAGGCTCTCACCGTCGAAGTGGACCGCGAGGAGTCCCAGGCCCTCGCGGCCCAGTGGGAGGACGCCGGTATCGACGTACCGCTCACGACGCTCAACTCCCCGTACCGGGAGATCACCCGGCCCGTCGTGTCGTATGTGCGCGGCATCGAACGCGACAGTCCCCACGACGTGATCAGCGTCTTCATCCCCGAGTACGTCGTCGGGCACTGGTGGGAGAACCTGCTCCACAACCAGACCGCGCTCTGGCTGAAGAGCCGACTGCTGTTCACCCCGGGCGTCATGGTCATCAGCGTTCCGTGGCAGCTCAGCTCCTCCCGGCGCTACCCCCCGCGCCCCGTCCGCCGCGCCCCCGGATCGGTGCGTCGTGGCGAACCCGTCGGTGTGCCCTGGACGGGGCATCCGGGCGGCCCGCAGGAGCGGCCGGGCGGTTCCGCCTGACGACACGGCACGGCGA
>DATCWZ010000248.1:0-13938 GCA_036566065.1 Streptomyces sp.
CCCGGCGGCGAGACCGGCGGCGGCTTCGACGGTGGCGGCCAGAGCTTCGGTGGCGGCGCTGCAAGCCCCCCGCCCGCCGCGCCCGCGCCGATCCCCATGAAGGACGTGGACTGGTTCGCCTCCGACGGCATCTACCGCGGCCAGTCCGGGCGTGCGCTCACCGACCTCACCGCGCAGCTCGCGCAGATCCTCGCCGACCGCGATCAGGGCTACCGCCAGCTCGACAACAACCGCGGCCAGATCGACCGCGGTCGTCAGCAGGACCTCACCGGGCTCGGCGATGACTTCGCCTCGCGTGGCCTGCTCGGCTCCGGCCTGTTCGCGCAGGACGCCGACGAGGTCTCCGCGGACTACGCCCGGCAGGGCACCGCGCTCGACCAGTCCGCGAACACCCTCGCCCAGCAGTACGGCAAGCGGGACTCGATGGTGAACATGGGCGGCATCAACGAGGGCGCCGACCTCGCCTCCATCTACGGCCTGCTCGGCGCGATGGGCATGGGCGCGGGCAACAACTACAACTCGGCACTGGGCAAGGCACGCGCCGAGAGCGCCTCGCGTGCGACCAGCCCGCTCGTCCAGACCACCAACTGGGGGTAGACCACCATGGCGACCTACAATCCTCCCCTCCCTCGGGGCACGATGCTCTTCGGGGGGTCCAGCTCGAAGCCGTCCTCCTCGTCCAGCAGCAGTGGGTCGTCGTCGTCGCGCGCCAACAGCGCGGCGTCCGCGCGGCTCAAGGCGCAGGGCAAGGCGTATCAGGCGTCCGGGCAGCTCTCCCGCGACGGCAAGACGTTCTTCGGTCCGCCCAACCCCGCCGCCGACCTCGAAGCGTGGCTCGCCATGCACGACATGGAGAGCGGCGGCGGGGGCGGTGGTGGCGGCGGGGGCGGCAGCGCTGGCAACGGCGCGCAGATCGCCGCGATGCGTGCGAATGGGGAACAGCGCAACGCAGGCCAGAAGGGCCAGCTCGACGACCTGTACGGCGACTACGCCGCGCTGATCGCCGACAACCCGGCCAAGACCAAGCGCTCCTACGACGAGCTGATCGCGCAGTCCGCGTCCGCTGGCGCGGGCATCGCCTCGCAGGCCACCGCCCGGCAGGCGGAGAACAACGCCCAGCGCGACGCCGGACTGACCGCGATGGGCGTGTCCCCCGAGGCCATCGCCGCGTCGCCGTCGGAGGAGGGCCTCGCCACCGCGCAGGGCCTCGCCGACCTCGCCGGGCAGAACTCCTCGTGGGGCAACCTTCAGGGCGTGCTCTCCAACGTGCAGCAGACCAACGACCGGCTCGACATTCAGGGCGTCGGCGACGCCAAGGTGCTCGCCCACCGCCAGCTCGCCGAGAACTACGAGAACTTCATGCGCCAGCTCGACGCGCAGCTCATCCCCGCCTCCGGTGGCGGGGGTAGCAGCGGTGGTGGCGGGGGCGGTAGCACCTCGAACAAGTACCGCGGCCTGCTCGAAGACGCCCTGTTCAAGGACCTGCTCAAGCAGAACGGCATCGGCGTGTCCCCGAAGGACCCGCCCGCACCGCCCAAGACGACCACGAAGATCAACTACGACTCCGCTGGCCGCAAGCTGGGCTCCACGACTTCGACGACCAAGTAGGCTGGGCATATGGCCGCCAAGACCCGACAGCTCTCCCCTGAGGAGCTGCGCGGCTTTCTGGACTCCCGGGCACGGACCACGCAGTTCAACAACTACCAGCAGGGCGTCCGCGCCAACCACGACGCGATCCGCGCGGGCGCGGTGTCCGGTGGTGGTGGTGGAGGTCAGGCCGGTGGTGGTGGCAGCGACTTCGACAACATGCTGCACGTCGGCGGCCGCGCGCTGGACATCCTCGGTGCGCTCGGGTACGGCACCAACCGGGCCCTCTCCGACACGCTGAAGCCGCTGGAGGACGCGGTCGAGCAGTCCAACCGGGGCGAGAAGGTCGACCTCGGCGGGACCGCCAGCGCCTTCTTCGGCAAGCTGTTCGGCCCGGACAAGGCCCCCTCGTTCTTCAAGGGCGTCGGCGACGCGATCACCGGCAATCAGGAAGACCTCGTGCACGGCTTCGACCTGATCGAGCGCACCACCGACGTGATCGGCAACGCCGACAAGCGCCACACCGGGTACAAGGACGTGCAGGACAACGTCAACCCGGTGGCCAAGGGCGTCGGTGGCTTCGCGCTGGACGTGCTCGGCGACCCCACCGTGGCTCTGCCCGCCGGACCCGGCATCAAGGCCGCTGGCGGGGCGCTCAGCGCGTCTGTGAAGGCAGCCCGCGCTGCCGAGGGCGGCGACCTGCTGAAGACGGCTGCATTCTTCAACCCGGTCACCGCCGGACGCGGTGCCGTCGCCGGGGTCAAGGACTGGGGGCAGGGTGTCAAGTCGACGATTCAGGGCCTCCGCCGCGACGTGCCGACCAGTCCCGTCGTCGAAGAGGCCCTCCAAGGTCTTGCCACGCGAGCAGCCCCGACTGCCGGAGCGGCCGCGAAGAAGGCCCCCGCGACGGCGTCCCGTGGCACCAACCCCGAAGAGGTAGCTCTCCCTCCCGCTGAAGTGCGGGTCCAGAGTGGCGTCGCAGAAGGTGCCCGTGCCGCTGAGGCCACCACCGAAGCTGCACAGCAGGGTGCCGCGAAGTCCGACTGGGACAAGTACTGGGAGGCCGTGGACTCGAAGGCAGGCGCCAGCCCTGCCGCAAAGATCATCGACGACACCCCCACGATCACTCCCACGGCGGCTCCTGCTGCCTCTGGACGTGGAGTCGAGACTTCCGCCCCAGCCCCGGCGCCGGGGGTGCAGCTGCGGCAGGGGCAGGAGATGCCCGTCGCGCAGGCCGCCGAGCGGTTCCCCGACGGCTCCAAGGTCAAGTTCTACGGGCTGCGCGGCGTGTGGGAGATCAAGCACGGCGCCGACGGCTCGCTCAGCGGCGTGCCCGCTGGCGGCGGTGCCCGACGGGCGCTCACCGAGGCCGAGATTCGGCAGGAGGGCGCGGTCAGCCGCGTCGCCGGGGCGCAGTCGATCACCGAGCAGGCGCAGGAGGCCGCGTCCAAGGTCTCCGAGAAGAGCATCCGGACCCAGCAGGCCGCCGACCTCGCCCCCGACATCGCGCGCGCCGCGGACTCCTCGAACAACACGCTCGGCGTGCTCGCGAACCTGCGCGGGCTGACCTACACCACCAGCCGGTACCCGGCGCGCATCCAGCGCGAGGTCGAGAAGCTCGCCCCGATGACCGACCGCAAGCAGGTCAAGGCGTGGACCGAGGCCGTCGCCGAACTCGTCGGTGAGGACAACGCGAAGATCCTCCGCAAGATCACCGACCCCGAGGAGTTCGCCGCCAAGGCGCAGGAGATGGCCCGTGAGCGGATCACGAACACCATGGCCGGGCGCACCCCGGACGACCTGTTCCGCAAGCTCACCTCCCGCAACAACACGTTCGACCCCGCCAAGGGCCGCGAGATCGCGAACCTGCTGGGCCTGAAGTCGATCCCCGCCGCAGACGCGAACTGGAAGACGGTGCAGGACTTCCTGCGCCGCTCCGACCCGAAGGTGGTCTTCGACGAGATGCGCCGTCAGGAGAAGATCAGCCGCGGGCTGCTCGGCGACACCAACATCCCGGGCGCGTACATCGCCGGGGAGCAGGCCAAGAACATCGACCCCGAGGGCGTGAAGGTCGCCGCCGGGGAGGCCGCCGACGACCTCATCACCCCGCAGATTCGGCAGGAGTACGACGACGCCATCGCCGGGGTGTTCCCCGCCAGCTTCGAGAAGGACTTCCCGTTCCAGCTCGCCAACAAGCGCGGCGAGAACTTCCACCTCGAACGCTCCAGCAAGGGCGAGTTCGGCCCCGGCGTGAAGGCGGTCAGCTCGCACGTCTTCAACCAGAACCACCAGCTCACGCTGTGGAAGAACCTGTTCGAGCAGGCGGGCAAGAAGTTCAAGGGCGAGACCGGCCCGGCGCGCCAGCAGCTCCTGTACGAGTACCTCATGGACGGGCTGCGCTACACCGACCTGCGGCTGCGCTCGCTGGGCATCGTGCCGGTGTCAAAGGCGTTCGGCTCCGAGACCAAGCTCCTGAAGAACACCGAGGACGCGGCGTTCCTCTCCTTCGGCGACGTGCTCGACGCGATGCCGCCGGAGACGGTGAAGGCGCTGCTGCTCGCGGGCAAGGACATCAACGTCCCGATCACGCTGCTCTCCGACACCGCCCGGTACGCGCTGAAGCTGGCCGAGACCGAGATGGACTCGGTGGCGCAGGCGCGCTCCATCCTCGACGTGCTCCAGCAGCGGCTCATGAAGGAGTTCGCGGCGGGCTCCAAGGCGGACACCACGAAGTGGCTGCGCTCGCCGAAGAACGCCGCCATCCTCAAGGCCGTCGCGGGCGCGTTCACCGACCCCGGCACCGTGCAGCGGCTCGCCGACGCGAACGTGCGCAACCTCGCCTTCGCGACCGCCGTGAACGGGAAGCAGGCGTGGCGCGCGCTGAAGCCGATCGTGGAGACCCTGCGCAGCTTCACGCTGGACCCGAACGTGTCCGCGGGCAAGACCATCGACGCCGTGCTGGAGGCCAAGGCCGCCGCCGACGCGATGGTCGCCAAGACCGGCCTGAAGGACACCCCGGCGGGCGAGTTCGCCGAGAAGATGCTCGATCTGGAGACCGCGAAGGCGGTGCCGTCGGCGACCGTGGCGCAGGCCCGCAACGCGCTCCAGCAGGAACGCGCGGTCGTGGACGCCTCCGGGTCCGCCATCACCGCCGGAGCCAAGGACGCGCGCAAGGCGAAGGCCACCGCTGCTGCCGCTGAGGCCAACGCCCCCGGCAAGCCGCTCACCAAGCCCAAGGCCGGGGCCAAGACTGAAACCGCGAAGAAGGCGGACACCAAGACCAAGGAGAAGGCGAACACGGCGCGCGCCAACGAGCACACCAGCGCCCTGCCGACCGTCGATGACATCATCGCGGCGGCTAAGAAGGATGCGGAGACCGTCATCGACGATCCCGTGATGGACTACGACGCCGCCCGCGCCGCCTTCTCCATGGACCTGCCCGGCTGGCTGCGGCTGGCGTACAAGGGCGTCGAGAAGATGGACGGCTGGTTCGGCAAGTCCGACGTGAAGCCGTTCGCGATCTCCGCGGAGATGAACTCGCAGAACATGATGCACCGCTACACCACGGCGCTGAACACGGTCATGAAGGGCCACCAGCCCGACGCGATCAAGGGTGCCATCGCCCTGTTCAAGGGCATGGACGGCAACGCCGGACTGGACGCGGCGCTCGTGGGGGCCCCGCAGGGCGTCGCCGACGCGGCGCGCTCGCTGTGGCCCACGTTCTCGGTCGTGTTCGACCACTCCGAGCACAACCTGATGCAGCGCATCGGCATGGAGGGCGCCTACCTCAACGAGTACCTGCGCCGTCAGGGCGTGCCCGACAACTACATGCTCGGCGGCACCCAGTCGTGGGAGAACGGCTCCGCATGGACCCAGTGGAACTGGGACGCCGTGGAGAACCCGCTCGCGATCCTCGACAACTACCACCGCGCCATCACCAAGGCGCAGGTGGTCCCCGACGTGGCCGCGAACTTCTCCGCCGCGTTCGGCAACAAGTCCACCCAGCACGGTGCGGCCATCTCCGCGGAGGCCGCGCGCGCCGCCGGGTGGGTCAAGGTCGCCCCCGCTGGCGGGCGCACGTTCGGACTGTTCCACTTCGTGGACAAGGAGCAGTACTACCCGAAGGAGATGCTCACCCAGCTCGCGATGATGGACGACTACTTCAGCGCGTCCCGCACGCTGGACGAGAACGCCATCTTCGACCAGTTCTTCCGCTACGCGGACCCCGTGGTGAACTCGGTGAAGGCCTCGATCACGCTGTGGCGTCCCGGCCACCACGTCACCAACATCATGGGCGAGTTCCTGATGAACACGCTCGCCGGGGTGAAGAACCCGCTGCGCTACGCCGACGCCTACAAGGTGATGGCGGCGGCGGGCAAGACCGACGGGGCGTCCATGGACGCGCTGGAGAAGTACCTGCGCGCGGCGGCCCCCGACGGGGTCACGCTGAAGGCGGCCGAGGAGGGCATCCCGGTCACCATCCGCGGGGAGAAGGTCTACATCAGCCACGAGCAGGCGTACCAGCTCTTCGACCAGCACGGCGCGATCATCCACCACAATCAGGCGGAGGACCTCATCAACGAGGGCTCGGCCACCGTGGGGCGCACCCCGCGCCAGCCGGTCGGGCCGGAGAACCCCACCCTGAAGGCGCTGCACAAGATCAACCGGCTCGCCGCGCCGGGCTGGCTGGGCCGGTTCTCCGCAGGCCGCGACAACGTGTTCCGGATCGCGCACGCCTCCGACATCCTCCAGAAGGGCAACTTCCGCTCCCTCGAAGAGGCCATGGCGCAGGTGACGAAGGAGATCAACTCCTTCCACCCGAACATGCTCACCCTCGGGGCCGCCGAGCAGAAGTACGTGCGCCGGTTCATCTACTTCTACACGTGGCAGCGGCAGGCGATCACCCGGGTCGCGATGAGCCTCATCGACACCCCCGGCAGGATCATGATGGCGCCCAAGGCGCTGTACAACACGTCCGCCGCACTCGGCGCCGACCCGGACTCGTTCGGTGACGTGGTGCCCGACGAGGGCGGCATCCCCGACTACCTGCGCGGCAACATCGGACAGTGGATGTTCCACCGCTCGCTGACCGGCGACGACGTGGAGGGCCAGCAGAACTACCTGTGGGGCCAGTCCCTGAACGCGCCCCAGCTCGACATCCTCCAGTCCGTGCTGGGCTCGGTCGCGATCGATCAGGACCGCCCCGCGTACGAGCAGGGCGGGGACGTGCTGTGGCAGCTCACCTCCAAGAACCTGCTCCAGAACATGACTCCCCTGTTCCGGGTGCCCGCCGAACTCGCCACGCACGCGCAGGTCGGCACCGGCATCCCGATTCAGGAGGGCGACGAGGGCCAGTACCTCCTCGACCAGACCGGCCTCCGCGGCCCGCTGCTGTTCGGCGGGGTCACCCCCGGGGACAAGAACGACGACCCGTCCATCGTGGACATGAAGCGCGACAACGCCCTGTTCAACTGGGCGACCGGCATGCGCCGCACCATCTACAACGGGCCGGAGCAGCACCAGATCTGGCTGCGTCAGCAGCAGGAGAAGGCACGAAAGGAAGCCGAGCAGTAGGTAGACTGAAAGGGCCGATTGAGGGACGGTTCATTAGTAGGCTGACTGTGAGGAACCACGCCCCATGACGACATCCGCTCCCGGAGAGCAGCCCATGACGGAAATGACCCAACAGCTCGCGCAGGCTTCAATGCTGGGCGGAATGCAGGCCACCCTCCAGAATGTGGAGCGCACCGCCGGTGAGACGCTGGCCATCGTCCGGGGACAGGAAGCCCGCATCAACAAGGTCGAAGCCAACGACGGGGTGCAGAACACCCGCCTCGACGCGCACGACCGGGAGTTCGTGGGGCTGCGCACCGAGCTGGCCGGGAGCCGCCTGACGTGGCCGAAGCTGCTGGCCGGGTTCTCCGCACTGGGCGGCGTCGGCGTCGGCGGAGGCGCGATCCTGCTCTCCCTCGCGAACTACCTCGGCGTGTTCAACCGTTAGTCGCCGGTGCTGTAGTCGCTCAGGTTGACCCGGATGCCACGCCGGAGTGCCTTCAGGACCGGCTTCCAGAACTGGGCGGGGTTGTTCGCGATCTCCGCGTTCAGCACCGGGTTCGTCTTCCCGATCTGGAGCTGCAACCACGCGAGGTCGGCTTCGAGGTTCAGCTCGGTCGAGGTCTTGTTCGCGTCGGTGGCCGCCGACGCGACGCGCGCCGTGGCGTCAGCCAGCTCGTCCGCGTCGTATGGCCGCTGCTGCGCGAGCAGCTCGGTGCCCGCGTTGTCGTAGGTCCGCACCACCCGCGCATTGTCGTCCCACCATCGCCGCCGGACACTGACCCCGCCGACGACCTCATACTCTTCACGCATCAGACGAACTTCATTCCTACGATGGGGACCACGGCGGCTTCGGCCCCGGTCACGGTCGGGTTGGAGGGGAGGGAGGTCAGCCCGGCCGCGGTGGACGCCAGCCCCCGCCAGCGCCACTCGCCGTCACGCACGGCCCACTCCATCGTGAACGCGTCGAGCACCATCATCGGCTGCCCGCCGTGCACATCCAGCGCGGCGGTGGCCATGAACGCGTGCCAGTACCAGCCTGCGGCGCGGCCGGTGACATCGGTGATGTCGATGTCCTTCCAGCCGGACGAGTCGGTCGCGGCGGACGCCTGCGCCACCGGCACGCCCGGCATCCCGCCGGGCGCGCTGCTGTCGTAGAGTCCCGCGTACGCGGTGCCGCCCGCGGCGGCGCCGCGGAGCGCGAACCCGATGTTGGCCACCCCGAACGTGGCGTCGTAGTAGACCGGATAGAAGTACACCCGCCCGGCGTCAACGAACTTCCACGGGCTGTTCGGGATCATCATCGCCCCGACCCGGACCCGGCCGGACGCGATCGGCATGGTGTAGAACGCCGACGGCGCCCCGCCACCACCACCGGGGACCGCGGCCACCGCGCTGGTGACGAACGCGGTCGTGGCCAGCCGGGTGGTGTTGTTGCCCGCGGTCTGGGTGGGCGCGGTCGGGTTGCCGGTCAGCGCCGGGGAGGCGAGGTTGGCCTTCAGGTTCAGGGCGGTCTGCTGCGCCGTCGAGACGGGCTTGGCGGAGTCCGCGGTGTTGTCCACATTCGACAGGCCCACGTGCGCCTTCACGAGCCCCGTCGGAGTGCCGGTGAAAGCGGGGCTGGCCGCGTTCGCCTTCAGGTTCAGCGCGGTCTGCTGCGCCGTGGAGACGGGCTTGGCGGAGTCGGCCGTGTTGTCCACGTTGCCCAGCCCGACCTCGGACTTCGCGTGCGTGTGCACCGCGGCCGCGTACGACCCGGCGGGCTGCTTGTTGTCCAGCGCGCTCTGGAGGTCGGTCTGGTCGGTCAGGGTGCCGGTGATCCCGCCCCACGTCGCGGTGCCGCCGCTGCTGCCGGGAGGACCGGGCGGGCCTTCCACCGGGTACGGCACGTTCACGATGCCGCCGTCCACGTGCGTGGACAGGTTCGGGGCGATCACCAGCGGGTCGGGGGCGTCGGGGAGGTAGAAGGTCACCTTCGGCACCGGCGTGGCGCTCGCAGGCAGCGCGTACGTGGCCGTGTAGGTCCAGTCGCTGATGGTGTTGCCCGCGCCGTCCACGAAGCCGGTCTGGCCGGGCACGGGCAGCTCGATGGTGATCGGCGCGCCGTCGGCGCGGCCCTCGACCGGGATGCGCAGGAACGCCTCCCCGGTGGCCGCCCAGATGAACGAGCGTGCGGGCTCGACGCGGACGGTCAGGTCCAGCGGTCCGCCGTCGGCGTCGAAGAACGCGGCGAACGTGACCGCGCGGGTGATCATCCCGACCGGGTATGCCATCAGGGGGCCTCTCCACTGAAGAAGGCGGTCATGTAGTCGTCCACGGTGCCCGCCTCCAGCAGCGGGACCTGTGCCTTGTAGTACGCCAGCCGGACGGTGTCGAAGTCGTCGTCGAGCAGGGTCTGGGCCTTGTAGAACGCGTACTCCGCCCAAGGAAGGGTGGCGGTGCTGTCCGCGGTCTGCGCCCTGAAATACGCCAGCTTGTGGTCATCCAGCGTGCCCGAGGGCAGCCCGGAGAGACCGGCGTAGTACTCGAACTCTCCGGGCCGGGCCATCAGGGCGTGTTCCGCGCGGCGAGCAGGTTGCCCAGCCCGAGCACCGCGGCACCGAGGGACAGCCAGAGGCCACCCTGCTCCGCGGTGATGAAGCCGTACGCGACCGCGATGGCCGCGAGCACCACGAGGATGCCGTAGATGTAGGTGCGCACCGCCGGGGACGGGACCCACTTGTTGGGCGTCTCCGTGGCGTGCTGGGGGGCGTCAGTCATGACTGTCTCCTTCTTCGGGGAATGCGAGGGGCCATGTGCCCTCCGCACTGCGACGCGCCTTTTCGCGGTCGTATTCGGCGTCGGTCAGCCCGACGGGCACCCCGGTCGGGCCGGGGATGCCGTGGTAGAACAGGTCCGCGTGATCCAGCGGCACCTTCTCGGGGTCGTGGGGCATCAGGCGTTCACCCGGACCACGGTCGGCGTGGTGGTGCGCGAGTCCTGCCCGGGCGCGGGCACGAAACCCGAGCTGACGGCTGCGGCCCACGCGGCGTCCCATTCGGACCAGAACACCGGGGCGGCGTTGCCGACCCGCTCGGCGGCACCGGTCGCGGCGGCCGGGCTGGTGATGACCCGCCAGTAACCGGGACCATGCACCGCCCAACGCTGCTTCGGGTCGGCCGCGGTGTCGTTCGCCACGATCATGGTGAGCATGTTCATCTCCTTCTCGTACAGCTCCCACGGCGTTTCCGTGGGGGTGGTGGTCGGGGTCCGGACCGCGTCGCGGGCCAGATCGATCGCGATGTCGATGTAGCGCTGGAGGTCGTTGCCGGGACAGGCGGTCGCGTACGAGCCCCACCCGGCGGCATACACGTCCCGGTGCGAGAGCACCCGGGAGCGCTCCAGCGGCATCCCGAGCAGGGTGTGTGCGTCGGCGATCACCCGGACCAGCTTCGACTTGCCGGTCGGGCCGACCGGGTAGTCCCCGCCCATCGCGATGTTCGACATCTCCAGCGTGATGGCCTGATCGTCGATGGAGGAGCTGGTCGTGTACGCGCGGTGCGTGTTGATCGGGACGCACTCGGTGAAGAAGTAGTTGTCCGACCCGGCCACGTCCGGGCCCGCGGCGATGTTCGCGGAGACGAACCGGTTGTCGCTGTTGAACGTGGCGATGGTCTGGCTGCGGGTGTACGTCACCGAGTGATGCGGCACCACGTACACGTCGCCGTTCCGGCTCGACAACGGCATCGTCCGCCGCTCATACCGGTCGCTGCGGACGATCCTGCTGTCATCGATCGCGAAAGCCATGCCGTCTCCTAGTACTCGTTGACACCGAACACGCGGACGTTGCCGGTGATGGTCCCGGCGGCCACGGAGATGCCGAAGCCGTCACAGGCCACGGTGGCGGCGTGGTAGCCGTCAAGGCGGGACTGCTGCATGAGCGAGCCGTCGGTGGCGATGCTGGTCGACTCGACCCGGAACAGGTGGCGCCCGGTGGCGCGCAGCGGGAACGAGATCCGCACGGTGGCGTCCAGCTCGTGGTTGGCGTTGTGCTGGAGCAGCCAGTTCGGCGAGCCGGTGTTCAGCACCGCGGCCACCCCGGTGCCGCTCATGCCGTGCGATTGGAACGCGTACGTGCCCGCCCCCGCCTGCTCCACCCCGGCGGCGTACAGCCGCAGGCGCTGCGCGTTCGCGGCGAGTTCGGTGGAGAAGATCTGGAGCACGTAGCTGTCGAAGTCGGCGGTGAAGATCCCGTTCAGGGCCACCGTGGTGACCCCGGTGAAGTTCACCCGGCCACCGTGCACGGCGACCGTGCCGCCGGTGTTCGCGGTGGAGGTCGGCTTCAGCGGCACCAGCCCGAGGCTGACCGCCGGATACCAGCCGTGCACCTGCCGGTTGAACCGGGACGCGGACGCGTCGTCGAACTGGCAGAAGTACTGCTGCTCGTAGCCCTTCTCGGTGTTGAACCAGCGCGCGCCCTTGTTCGCCAGCGCCACCCGGTCCGCCGCCGTGGCGGGCACCGACCAGAAGCCGTCCCGGTCCGCGGCGGTGCCGGAGGGCACCACGCCCACGTTCGCGCCGGAGGCGGTCGGCAGGGTGAGGTCCTCGATCGCGGTCAGCCGCGAGTTCTGCGCGGTGTCCGCGGAGCGGCGGGCGCCGACCTCGCTGTCGATGGCCTCGAAGTTCTGGTTCACGTCCGCGGTGTCGAACGGTTCGTTCGAGCCGGGGACCGCGAGGGACAGACCGAGGTTCGTGGTCGTGGTCGTTGCCATGAGGTGGGCGGGCCTCTCAGTCGGCGGAGACTACCTCCGCGTCGATGATCTCCAGTTGCGCGAGCCCACCCTGTGCCGCGACCTGCTCGAATGATTCCGAGAGAGCCAACAGCGTCACCTCATCCGTGACGTGCTTCTGCACTACAGACATTACCATGCGAAGGATGCTTGCGACCTGCAATGCCTCGCGAGACGCGGGGTCGTAACGACCGGTCATCGCGTTCGCGTACTCGATCGCTCTCATGTTGCCGTCGTCGATCAGCTGGGCCAGCACCGTGTCGCCGCGCTCGGTGGCGAGGGCGAGGGTGCGCTCCTGAATGGCCCGGTACTGCCTGCGGAAGATCGGGTTGGACAGCCAGCCCTGAAACTCGTTCCAGTTCACGCCCGCCATCCGCAGCTTCTGCCGCTCGGGCTTGCGGATCGAGTGGTCCGCGATCACGGCGAGCGCGGTGATCTGCGCCTCGGTGAGGAACTTGTCGTCCGTGGTCGGGATGCCGCGGTCACCGAGCGCCTGCCGGAACAGCGGCGACTCGAACAGCTCCATGAGCTGGCGCGCGGGCAGCTCCGCGTCGTAGATCAGGACGGTGTCCACGGTGACCGGCTCGCCCTTGGTGTGCGCCAGCCATGCGGCGTTCACGGCGCGCTTGAACAGGTCCCCGTTCGGGCCGATCCCCTTGGCCTTGGGCCGCGTCAACTGGTACGCCGGATGCACCGGCCCCGCCTTGGGCACCAGCCGCTTGCCCGGCCCGCCGAGCGCGTCGACGGCCTTGGACATCAGGGCCACCTCCTCGGCGGACCCGGGGGCCGGGATCGTGTTGCTCATGCTTCGGTGGACTCCTCTTCCGTCCCCTTCAGGATACGACGTGGGAGTGCCACCACGGCACTCACGTATTCGTCCGAAAGGCCGAGCCGATTCTGGAGCGCGGCGATCATGGGCTTGGGCATCGAGCGTGTGGCGCCAGTCTCGTATCCCACGATGGTATTGCGAGAGACCCGAAGCAGGGATGAGAGCTGGGTCACGTTGTCGGCTACGTCGCCGCGCCACTGCTCGTAGTCCTCGTACTGGGCGACCACGTTCGCGGGCAGGCTCAGCGCCAGCTCGGCGCGGCGGCTCAGCCCGGAGCGCACCATCTGGCCGTGCCACGCGGCGACATCCTCGACGATCTTCGACGCCGGGGTGTGCGTGGTCTCGGCGAGCACCGCGACGACCTTCTCGTTGGGCTGGGCGATCCGGCCCTCCTCGATCTGGGCGACCGCGGACCGGGACACCCCCGCGCGGCGGGCCACCTCGCCCTGCGAGAGTCCGGCGCGCAGCCGCAGCAGCCGCAGCGGGTGATCCTGAACGATGGGCATGGGGTTCCTTTCAACTGGGTAGAGAAGAAGGGAGACCCTCATCCGGGCCTCCCTTCCAGTGGGATGGTGTTACTCGCCGACGGCGAGCGCATGCACCCTGTCGAACAACGTGGGCGGTGCGTTGTAGACGGGGCGGAGCCCGAACACGAACACGTTGTCGAGGGTGAGCGGGCCGACGCAACACGCCACCGGCGTCGGCCCGACCCCCAGCACCTCCCGCGCCAGCGGCGAGTTCGGGTCAAGCCGCTGATCTGCCTCGGGGGCACTGGTCCAGATGGTTTCGATGATGACTGTCATGCCAGCCATGCTACTCCTTCTGATAGTCAGTAGCAACAATGTGTGCGACGGCGTCGGCGCGCTCCACATGGGGCAGGATGCGCGGCCACACCTCGCGTCGCCGGGACACCGGGACCACGACGCAGCACTCCCCCGCCGGGGCCCCACAGATCGGGCACGGGATGTCCTCCGGGCGCATCAGGTCAGCTCCAAGGCGATGTAGATCCCGCAGCAGAAAGCGAGGGACACGAGCAGGCACACGACAATCGTCAATAGCACGGTGGTGGTCATGCCGGGCAGCATACCTGATATACAGGTCGAAAAAAAGGGTTTGTGGCGGGGGGCACCTGTTTATATAGAGGCGCGCGCCAAATCCCGAACAACATGCGAGCGCGACCCCTCCCCCCCCCTGTGGACG
>DATCWZ010000094.1:0-13946 GCA_036566065.1 Streptomyces sp.
AGGCGCGCCGGGACGAGGCCCAGGAGGCGGTCATGAGCGGCAGCAGCACCACGGAAGGCTTCACCACCTGCCTGTGGTTCGACGGCCAGGCGGAAGAGGCGGCGGAGCACTACACATCGATCTTCAAGAACTCCAAGCGCGGCAACGTTGCCCGCTACACCGAGGCGGGCCCGGGGCCCGCGGGCTCGGTGATGGTCGCCGAGTTCGAACTCAACGGGCAGAAGTTCGTCGCCCTGAACGGCGGCCCGGAGTTCACCTTCAACGAGTCGGTCTCCTTCCAGATCCGCTGCGCGGACCAGGACGAGGTGGACTACCACTGGACCAGGCTCACCGAGGGCGGCGAGGAGGGCCCCTGCGGCTGGCTGAAGGACAAGTTCGGCGTGTCCTGGCAGGTCGTCCCGGAGGCACTCCTGCAATGGGTCAGCGACCCGGACCCGGCGAAGGCGGCGCGTACGACGGAGGCGATGATGGCGATGAAGAAGTTCGACATCGCCGCACTCCAGAAGGCACACGAGGGCGCGTAGTGGGCACCCAGCCGGAAATCACCGAACTCGCCCCTATGGACATCACGGTGCAATGGGTCAAGACATCCTGGACGAAGCAGTCCCGGGGCGGGGAGGCCGCCGCCCGCAGGAACGCGGCACCGGTCGGCTTCTCGTTACCTCCGGTGCCGGCCGGGTTCGCCCACTTCGTCCGGATGTCCGAGGGTGACGGCTTCGAGCCACGTTCGAACCGGACAGACCTTCGCAAGGTCGGTGTCAGTCTGCGGGACGAAGGCGATCGGCTCCGAGTGCTCGCCCGTGTGGAGCCGCTCTTCGGACTGCCGCCTCGACCGCGCAGACCCCCGGCGGTTCGACTGCTCCCAGGACAGTGGGTCCGCTGGCAGTTGAACTACCGGTTCACCAGCGCCCTGGGAATCCGCGGCTGGTCGTACTGGCTCGACACATTCAACATCGCTTATGGGCCCGTCGACCGGGATGTCTTCCTGTCGGAACCGACGATGACCATCGATGAGCGCGGCCCGGTCCGATAGACCGAACTGACGCCACAGACGGCTGCTCGTGATACGTGCCGGTTGAGGTGCGGGCGCTCCGTCAGACCCTCTCGACCCGCACGGGGTACCCCGCGAGGAGTCGATGCATGTCGTCGGTATCGGAGGTGAAGACGGTTGCCTGGACTCCCTGTACGGCTTGCCGCCCGGCCACAGCGGCCAGAACGGCGTCGATGGCGTACTTGTGCCCGTGCAGCCCGGCCGCTTTCAGCATGTCGCGCGCTATGGCGATCACCTGGTCGTCCGTGTGTACGACGCGGATCCTGGACAGCGCCCAGTGCCACAGTGCCTGCCGCGACCCTTCACGTGGGTCCCATGCCTCCAGGGTGGTGAGCGCCGAGGTAATGATCGGGATGTCGAGCCGCGGAGCCGTCTTGACCAGCGCGGCCATTTCTCGATCACCCTGGACCGCCTTGGAGAGAGCCTCGGAGTCGAACACGAAGACGCGCTGGCACGGCCGGTGCAGCTTCGCTCGGGCGGTGCGGCTCACGCGGCCTCGTCCGAAGCCGATCGCTGCTCGTCATGCCATCTGTCGATGGCGGCGATGCGCTCCATAGCTGCTTGCTGCTCGTCGTCCGTCACGGCGCCGTGCTCTTCCTCGAGACGGCTGGCCAACTCGCGCAGTCGGTCCATGGCGTCCTGATGGGCGGCGGCGGCAGCGATGTAGCCGGAAACCCCGCGCGCGTCGACGCGTTCCTTGATCGATTCCACCAGTTCTTCCGGCACGGTGATGGTGATCTTCCGAGTTGCCATACAACGAGTATGCCAGGTTCCGGGTCGCTTGGCCGCCTCAGCCAACGACAGCCGCGCGCCCTCGTGCCCGGCAGTCGGATGTCACTGGAACAGCTTCGGGACCGGGCAGATCTCCAACGGTTCATAAGTCCGACCCATAACAGAACTCTTCGTTACAAGTTGCCATGACAGGATCCGAATGTGACGTGCGATGTGTGTGGACGCCAGATGCGGCAGGCACCGGTAGCGGAACCGCGAACGGCGTGGGACTTGCCGGTGAAGGAGCGGTGGTTCTGCCGCTGGTGCTACGGGTGGACCGAGCTGGGACACGATCCCCATGAGGTTTCACGGCTGCTTTCCTATAGGTTCGGTCACACCCCCGTCGGAGGACGGGCCCGGCCCTAGAAGGATGTGCCAGTAGATCGTGCCCTGGCCGTGTTCCTCACGGTTCTGCCAACGGTTGATCATCTGCCTGGGCAGAGGGCTCATGAACTCTCCAGGTCGGGATCGTCGGTCAGGGCGGCGGCGTTGAAGTCGTGGATCTGCTGTCGGAGCTGGCTGGCGAGAGGGCTGTCCCGGTAGTGGGGATGGCTGAGACGGCGGTCTAGGTCGGCCAAGCAGCGCGTGACGGTGGTCAGGCGCATTCCGGGGTCGAGTGTCAGTAGTTCGGCGAGTTGTTCGGCGGTGCCTTCGAGGTCGCCCTTGCGGAGATGCTCTACTCCGGTTCTACGCGGATCTGAGCCCAGATAGCCGGCGCGACGGGGGCTCCGTTTGCCCATGCGGTGTCAGCCATCTCGGCGGCTCGTAGTGCTCTGTCGGGGTCGCCGGTCCGGTTGGCGACGGACAGGGCGAAGAGGGCTTGGCGCTCGTCGGGGAAGGACCAGACCGATAGATCCGAGGTGCTGTCGTGGATGGTCTGGGCGGATTGTTCGGCGCGGGTGACGGCCTCGCGTGCCAGGCGAGTTGCGTGTTCATCGGCGTCTGCGGGCTGGCCTCGAAGCCCTGCCGGGAGAGGTCGGCGGCTTCGATGTGACGGTCTTGCCAGCGGGCGGTTTTTTGCTTGGGCGTACCACGCGTACGACTCGTTGGCTCCGGCCTCTCGGGCGAGCATGAGCGCGATGGTGCCGTACTGCTCGGCGTGAGCGTCAAGGTCGACGTCCCAGCACATGACCAACGACCGGGACCGGGCCATCGCGGACCGGCTTGGGGCCATGATCCGCGAGGGTGGGGGAGGCGCCTCCGGGCTTGGGGACAGGTAGTGGCCTTGCTGTCACGGTCGAAGCTGGCGATGCTGGGCCGATGCCAGGGCAACGCAAAAGAAGGCGTCAGCAGCAGAACGAGGTGCAGCGGTCTGCTGCTCGCGTCGCGCCTGACGCGGGTCGCTGGGAGGTGCTCTTCGAGACTCAGGACGAGTCGGAATGGCGCGCTCATATGCGCCGTCTCCGAGCGTCTGGCACGCGGATCGACTGGACGGCGACGCGGGTGGACACGCTCTGCGGGCGTCTGACGCAACCGACCACCTTCCGGCTGAGCCTCTTCGTGCCGAAGGCCGTGCCTGACCCGGATCAGGACTTCTAAACGTAGTGGCACGCGTGTGGCACGGTACCCGGAACCACGAAGGGCCAGCCTGAGAGGGAAATCTCCTGAGCTGGCCCTTTCTACTGTGCCCCCGGCAGGATTCGAACCTGCGACACCCGCTTTAGGAGAGCGGTGCTCTATCCCCTGAGCTACGAAGGCAGCGCCCGTCAGGGCGTCGACCCACAGGGTACCGGATCAGGGCTCGGGCGGGTGCTGGTGTCGGGGGCCGGGCCTTTATCCGTAGCGGAGAGGTCTTGTCCCATGCGTGCCAGCGCGCACCGCGGACCGGATTGGTTCCGTACGCAATCTCTCCGGGTAATCCCGGGACGACCACCCACTCGGGGCGCGGACGCTTGCGCAGATCCCGCCCGCACTCCGGGCACTGCTTCGGGTGCGCCATCGGATACATGCCCGCCGTCGTCTCCGCTTCCTGCCGGACCGGTGGCATACGAAGCTCCCTGTCCGTAGCGATCATGTCAACAGTCGCCCGGAGCAGGGAGCTTCGTGATCTCCTATCGTGCCACCCTTGATCTTCCTGATGCCCTGGTTTCGTGGCTGAGGACCTCATTGGTACCCGAAGGTGTGAGATCGGCAGTTCGTGGCGCAGCCTCCGCATGCAACAACCGGGAACCCGCCTGCTGGAGATCAAGCGCAGTGCGACCGGCTGGGGTGGCGAGACGGGACGTGGCCGAGGGAGCAGTTGATGACACCGGAGTTGACGTCCGCGCTGTATCGGGCCGCCGCGAAGATCCCAGGCGTCATGCTGGTGGATGACGCGACGGACGCGGCCGGGCGGCACGGGGTCGCGATAGCCCGGCCCGATGAGACCAGGGGTGCGCGTAGCGAGTGGATCTTCGACCGGAAGACCTTCGCGTACCTCGGTGAGCGCACGGTGCAGATGCGTGACGTGGACGGGGTCAGTAGGACGTTCCGGCGGGCCGGGCTCCGGTGGGCCGGTTTCCGTTGGTTCGGGATTACGTGCAGGTCGCGCGTCGTTCGGTGCGGTGGGGGTGCCTTGACGGGTGCGGGGCGCGGGCATAGCTTCGCCAGGTTGCTGAGCCAGTGCATGGAGAGGTCGCTCGTGACGTCCACCGACCGCACCCGTTCCCGTACCGAAGCGGCCTTGACCGCTCCCGGTGCCCCCTTCGCCGTGGTTCGTGCAGAGCACGGTCCGCTCATTTACGCGGACGGGCCCCGCACCCTCCGCGAGTTCGTGGAGACGACGTGGGCCTTCGGCGACCAGACGTTCCTGATCGCGGGTGAACGCAGCTACTCGTACGGGGAGTTCTTTGCCGCTGCTTCAGCGCTGGCGTGCCGGATGACCGATGTGTACGGGCTGCGCCCCGGCGACCGGGTGGTTGTGGCGATGCGTAATCACCCCGAGTGGCAGATCGCCTTCTGGGCGGTGCAGTTGGCCGGCCTGATCGCGGTACCGCTCAACGCGTGGTGGGCCGAGGAGGAGTTCGTGTGCGCCCTGGACGACTGCGAGCCGCGGCTGCTGCTGGTCGACGGGGAGCGGTTGCCGCAGGTGGCGGCCTGGGCCGAGCGGAACGAGGCGCGTGTTGTTGTCTTCCACGGTGATGAGGCTCCAGACGGGGAGGTGAGCGTTGTGGAGCAGAAGGTGGCGGGAGGCGTTGAGCGGTACGAGGACTTTCCGGCTCCTGATCCGTGGGCCGCGCCGCCCGAGGTGGAGATCCGTCCGGAGGACGATGCCACGATCATGTACACCTCGGGTACTACCGGCCGGCCCAAGGGTGCCGTCGCAACGCAGTTGGCTCAGGCCGGTGCCGCTCTCAACCCGCGCTTCCATGCGGCGGCTGCCGCGCTGGACCGTGGCTCCTTCCCGGGGCAGGGCCCGGCGCCGGTCAGCCTGATGACGTTCCCGTTCTTCCATGTCGCCGCGTTCACCTGCTTCTACGCGGCGATGGCCGCGGGCGGCACCCTCGTGCTGATGCGGAAGTGGGACGCGGAGGAGGCGTTGCGGCTGATCCGGGAGCATCGGGTCACGCACTACGCCGGTGTGCCGACCACGGCGCTCCAGTTGCTTGCCGCCGCCGACCGGACCGGCGACGGTCTGGAGAGCCTGCAGATGCTGAACACCGGTGGGACGGCGGCCCCTCCCGACCTGGTCGCGCGGCTCACGGCGGGTCATGGGGAGCGGATCGAGCCGCGCAACGGGTACGGGCTCACCGAGACGAGTGGCGGGGTCCTGGCGAACTACGGTTCGGACTACCGCGCCCATCCGGACAGTGTCGGCCGTCCCGGACCGACCACCGAGGTGTTGATCGCGGGGCAGGACGGCGAGGAGGTGCCGGAGGGCGAGGTGGGAGAGCTGTGGCTGCGGGGCCAGTCGCTGGCCCGGGGGTACTGGCGCGACGAGAAGGCGACCGAAGCGGCGTTCGGCGGAGGCTGGTTCCGCACGGGGGATCTCGCGGTGGTCCGTGACGGGCGGGTGTACATCGGGTGCGCCGAGGTCAGGAGCGGGTGATTCGTATCCGGTAGTTGTCGTCGGAGTCCTTGGACAGTACCGATATGCGTATGCCGTTGGAGCGGTCGTTGAACGTCTGGCCTGGTACGAACGGGGCGTCGGAGAGTTCTGCGTGCACATTGGGCTTGCGGGTGCAGCCTCCGCTGTCCCTGGTGCTGTCGGTGACGGAGATGGGGCCCTGCCCGGTATCCACGTCGGAGCTCACCTTGTAAATGAGGACGCCAGGTCGGCAGACCGCCTCGTCGTTGCCCGCCTGGGTGCGTACCTCCACTGCGTAGCCGGACCGGTCGCTCAGCGGTACGAAGACCAGTTTGGGGCCGCCCTTGGTGGCCAGCGGTCCAAGGGTGTGTTCGCTGGTCCCGGGCCGGGAGGCGCAGCTCACCTGGCTGTTGTCGAGCCAGCCGAGTTTCCACTTGTGCCAGCCGAGGAAGTCGTTGTTGGCCCCCCAGTCCTCGGACATGATGTCCCAGTGCCCGACCGAGCCGCCGCCCTCCGTCGTGTAGAGGTCGGGCAGCCCGAAGATGTGGCCGTTCTCGTGCGGCAGGACCCGGTAGCCGGTTTCGGCGTACGAACCGGAGCCGTCGTCCTGGCGGCTGTAGACGAAGGAGGTGTTGGCGAGCGGGACGCCGTCGGCGGAGGGGGCGTCGTCGTTGCCGGAGAAGGTGACGGACAGGACGGTGTCCAGCGCGGACGGGCCGGCGTTCGGTGTGATCAGCACGTTGACCAGGTCGTACGCGGCGAAGTCCACCTTCGGGTCGGCGATGGCCACAAGGTCCTTGACGAGCTTGCGGTAGCCCGGTTCGTACGGGGAGCCACGCTCGATTCCGTACTCCGAGAATGGCAGCGGCATCCGGAGCCAGTCCTTCAGGGGCGTTTCGGGGCGGTAGGTGAGCCGGCCGTAGGAACTGGTGCGGAACCATTTGGCGGTCTGCGGGAAGAATTCCGCGAGCCGGTCGGTGGCGGGCTCGTCTCCCGGCGCGTCCGGAAAGTCGATCATCAGGTTCAGGGCCTTGACCTCGCCCGTGGAGTGGACGTACCCGGAGGGGGTGGGCACGCCTTCCGACATCTGCACACCCATCGTCGCCCCGATCCGGCACGGTGCCAGGCCGGTGCCCTGCGGTGCTGCCACCGGCCCAGCCGAGGCGCGGCTCGGGACCGGCAGCGTCGAACTGGCGGAGACCATGGTCGTGAGGACCAGGACTGCGGCTCCCGCGAGTGCGGCCGGGCGGCGGTGGCTGCGTATCCGGTGGCGGGGCTGCTGCATAGAGGCGCCTTCGGGGTCCGCGGCAGTCGGCCGGCCCTGACTGCGCTCTGATGATCAGCCTGTGTCGGGTGGTGTCTGGCCGCTCGCTGGATGCGCCGTCGGAGGGTTTTCCCGCCGATTTTCTGTGACTCGGATCACATATGGGTGTGAAATAACCGGGGACCCATTCCCCGTTTGCACCTGTGTCCCCACGAAACGGGGAAGCTGTCCCCGTTTACGCGGGGCGATGCCCATCTACGAAGAGGAAGGGCCACTGTCGTGAAGACCGTCGCCGAGACCGCCACCTGTGCGGCGCAGCGCCGTGCGGCCCGTCCGCGGGCCGACGCACTGCGCAACAGGGAGCGGATCGTGACGGCCGCCCGCGAGATGTTCGTCGAGTCCGGGCCGGATGTGCCGCTCGACGAGGTCGCCCGGCGTGCCGGTGTCGGCAACGCCACGCTCTACCGGAACTTCCCCGACCGGGCCGCCCTGGTCCATGAGGTCGTCCTCGCGGTCACCTCACGCACCATCGGCCGCGCGGAGGAGGCGCGGGCGGCGGAGTCCGATCCGTTCGCCGCGCTCAGCCGCTTCGTGCACGCGGCGGCCGACGAACGCATCGGAGCCCTGTGCCCGATGCTGTCCGGCGACTTCGACCAGGACCACCCGGAACTGCTCGCCGAGCGCCGACGCCTCGAAGGGGCCGTCGTGGGGCTCGTCGAGCGCGCCATGTCCGCGGGGCGGCTGCGTACCGACATCGCCGTCGGTGACGTGATCGTCGCCCTGACCCAGCTCACCCGGCCGTTGCCAGGCATCGCCTGTCCGAACATCGACCGGTTCATCCACCGTCACCTGCAGCTCTTCCTGGACGGACTGGAAGCCCCGGCCCGGTCCGTGCTGCCCGGCTCGGGAGCGACCTTGGAGGACCTGCGCGGAGGGCTCTGACGCCCGCAGCGCACACGGAACCCATAAGCCCCAGCACACCCGCCCCACTCACCAGGTACAGGCCCGGCATGCCCATGTCCGCGCCGGACTGACCGACCCGTAACGACTTTTCGCACCCATTCGCGTTCATACGCGCCGACATGCGTCCTTAGGTGGCTACTCCCATGCCAAAAACAGCCGACACCAGGCTTCCCGATCCCAGCCGCTGGAAAGCGCTGGGCTTCATCGCCCTCGCCCAGTTGATGGTCGTGCTCGACGCGACCATCGTGAATATCGCGCTGCCGTCCGCCCAGGCCGACCTGGGCATTTCCGAGGCCGACAAGCAGTGGGTCATCACGGCCTACGCGCTCGCGTTCGGCGGGCTCCTGCTCTTCGGCGGGCGCATCTGCGACCTCTGGGGCCGTAAGCGCACCTTCGTGGTCGGCCTTGTCGGCTTCGCCGCGTCATCGGCGCTCGGCGGCGCCGCCACCGGCGACGTGATGATGTTCGGCTCACGCGCGCTCCAGGGCGCCTTCGGCGCGCTGCTCGCACCGGCCGCTCTGTCGCTGCTCGCCGTGATGTTCACCGATGCCAAGGAGCGCGCCAAGGCGTTCGGCATCTACGGGGCGATCGCCGGTGGCGGTGGCGCTGTCGGCCTGATCCTCGGCGGCTTCCTGACCGAGTACCTGAACTGGCGCTGGACGTTCTTTGTCAACATCCCGTTCGCCGTTGCCGCCGCCCTTGGTGCGTACCTGGTCATTTCCGAGCCGGCCGGTGGTCGTAACCGCTCGCCGCTCGACATTCCCGGTGTCGTCCTGTCCACCCTGGGCCTGGTCTCGCTGGTGTACGGATTCACCCGCGCCGAGTCGGCGGGCTGGTCGGACACGCTGACCGTCGGCATGTTCATCGCCGCGGCCGTCCTGCTGCTGGCCTTCGTCGTGACCGAGTCGCGGGTGAAGTCGCCGCTGCTGCCCCTGCGCGTCCTGACCGAGCGCAACCGCGGTGGTGTCTACCTCTCGCTGGGCCTCGCCATCATCGCGATGTTCGGGCTCTTCCTCTTCCTGACGTACTACTTGCAGGTCGCTAAGGGTTACTCGCCGCTCAAGACCGGCTTCGCGTTCCTCCCGATGATCGCGGGCATGATCACGGGTTCCACCCAGGTCGGTGCCCGGCTGATGACCCGGATCCCGCCGCGGCTGCTGATGGGCCCCGGATTCCTGCTGGCCGCGATCGGCATGCTCCTGCTGACGCAACTGGAGGTCGACTCCTCGTACGCGAGCGTCGTCCTGCCGGGCCAGTTGCTGCTCGGCCTCGGCATGGGCACGGCGTTCATGCCGGCCATGTCACTGGCCACGCACGGCATCGAACCGCGGGACGCCGGAGTGGCCTCCGCGATGGTGAACACCTCGCAGCAGGTCGGCGGCGCGGTCGGTACGGCGCTGCTGAACACCATCGCCACCAGCGCCACCACCGCGTACGTCACCGACCATGCCGGGAGCGCCACCGACCCGAAGCTGCTGCAGCTCCAGGCCATGGTCAGCGGCTACGCCAGTGCGATCTGGTGGGCGGTCGGCATCCTGGCGGCCGCCTCGGTCGTCGCCGCCGTGCTGATCAACACCGGACGTCCGGACACGGGTCACGCCGGTCCCGGCAGTGAGCGTGGAGAGGGTGCGGAGGGTTTCGAGGAGGAGGTCAGGGTCCCGGCCGTCGCGCACTGAGCCACGCCCGGCATCTGCCCTGGTTCCGCTCAGCGGAGCCAGGGCAGATCCGCGTCCGTGCCCTCCGGCTGCAGCCCGGCGGCGACGACCCGCATGATCTCGCCGAGGCTGCGCACCTGCTCGTCGGTGAGCCGGTCGAACATCGCCCGGCGTACGGCGTCGACATGGCCGGGGGCCGACCGGCGCAGCATCGAGTGGCCCTCGTCGGTGAGGACGGCGTTCTGGCCGCGCTTGTCGGAGGGGCAGTCCTCACGCCGTATCCAGCCGCTCTTCTCCAGCCTGGCCACGGCGTGCGACAGCCGGGAGCGGGTGATCTTTGCGTCCTTCGCCAGCTCGGTCATCCGCTTCCGGCGCCGGGGCGCCTGGGAGAGCTGGACGAGGAGTCCGTAATAGATGTGCGGCATCCCGGCGTCCCGCTGCAACTGGCGGTCGAGGTGATCCTCCAGGAGCGTGGTGGCGTGCAGATAGGCGCGCCAGACGCTCTGTTCGTCGTCGGTGAGCCAGCGGGGGCCGCCGGTGGATGCCGTGGTCATGCGGTCCACTGTACGGCCTTTTCTTGAAAGTTGAACTAGATAGGGCTAAGGTCTGTGGAGATGGGAACTTGAAGCTTCAATGAATTCGGCCCGCCAGGAGCTGGGAGTAGTGCCATGACTGTCACCGCGGAACGCATGCCCGCCCTCTACCTCTCGCACGGCGCACCGCCGCTCGCCGACGACCCGGTCTGGCCGGGCGAGCTGGCCGCCTGGTCGGCGGACCTGCCCCGGCCCACGGCGATCCTGATGGTCTCCGCGCACTGGGAGGAGGCGCCGCTCGCCCTCGGCGCCACCGAGACGGTGCCGCTCGTCTACGACTTCTGGGGCTTCCCCAAGCACTACTACCAGGTGACGTACGCGGCGCCGGGCGCCCCGCGGCTCGCGGACAGCGTCCGCAAACTGCTGCGCGGTGCCGGTACGCCGGTCCAGGACATTCCCGACCGAGGGCTCGACCACGGGGCGTATGTGCCGCTGGCCGAGATGTTCCCGGGCGCCGACATTCCCGTACTGCAGATCTCCATGCCGACGCTGGACCCGCAGAAGCTGATGGACATCGGGCGCAAGCTGGCACCACTGCGCGACGAGGGTGTACTGATCATCGGAAGCGGCTTCTTCACGCACAACCTGGCCGCGCTGCGGCATCAGGGCGGGGGAATTCCCGGGTGGTCGGCGGAATTCGACGACTGGGGACACCGGGCACTGCAGGCGCGGGACATCGACGCGCTGCTGGACTTCGAGCACAAGTCCCCGGCGGGCAGGCTCGCCCACCCGCGCACCGAGCACTTCGCTCCACTGTTCGTGACACTGGGTGCCTCCGAGAGCGAGCTCGACCGGGGGCGCAGTGTCATCGACGGCTTCTGGATGGGGCTGGCGAAGCGCTCCGTACAGTTCGGCTGAGCCGCGTCAGGCCGCCGGGCCTTCCAGCCGCTTCTCGTACCAGGCGACGTCCCAGTACCGCCCGAACTTGCGGCCTACCTGCGTGTACGTACCGACGTGCCGGAAGCCGAACGCGCTGTGCAGCCGCACCGACGCCTCGTTGGGCTGGGCGATGCCGGCGTACGCCCGGTGGATGTCCTCCCGGGCCAGGGCGTCGAACAGGGTCGTATAGAGGAGGGTGCCCACGCCCCTGCCCGTGGCGCCCGGCGCGCAGTAGACGCTCACCTCGACCGAGGTGCTGTACGCCGCCTTCGCGCGGAAGGGGCTGCTCGTGGCATAACCCAGTACCTCCGGGGCGTTGGCCGCAGTACGGACATCATGGGCAACCAGAAGCCGGCTGGGGCCGTCTTCAGAGTGGGAGCGTAACCAGGGCACGCGCTGCTCGCTGGTGAACGGAGCGGTGTCAAATGTGAGGGCTGTCTCACGGACATAGTGGTTGTAGATGTCCGTCAACGCGTCGAGGTCTGCTATCACACCCGGCTTGACCTGCACTTGTGGGGGTATGAGCGCCACAAATCCTCCCTTTGGGGGCGACAGGATACTGCATGATCGCGAAAACGAGTGCGCCGCTGGGGAATTCTGTCCGGATTCCAGTCGTTGTTTCCATCGGATGCAGGGCACCCGAACAGGTGTCGCGACCTACTCAGCAAAGGGAGTTCGCATGGCAACCCGTGCCGTCGCCCGTCGTTCCTCCGCCACAAGCGGGACCGACCGGGCAAGCAGTGCTCGCGCCGTGGGCGGGGAGATCGCCGATCGCGACCTGGTCGGCATGTACCTGGACGAGATCGCTCGTACGCCGCTGCTGGACGCCGCCAGGGAGGTCGAGCTCTCGCAGGCCATCGAGGCGGGTGTGTACGCGCGGCAGATCCTCGACGGCGAAGTGGAGAGCGAGGCCGGCGGAGCGAAGCGCGAGGAGCTGGAGGCGCTGGTCGCCGCGGGCGAGCGCGCCAAGGACATCTTCATCCGTTCCAACCTCCGTCTCGTCGTCGCCGTGGCAAGGCGCTACCCCCGGTCGGGTCTTCCGCTGCTCGACCTGATCCAGGAGGGCAACGCGGGTCTCGTGCGCGCGGTCGAGAAGTTCGACTACGCCAAGGGATTCAAGTTCTCGACGTATGCGACCTGGTGGATCCGGCAGGCCATTACGCGTTCCATCGCCGACCAGTCCCGTACGATCCGGCTCCCCGTCCACCTGGTGGAGGAGCTCGGCAGGATCCGCAGGGTGCAGCGCGAGTTCAACCGTGAGCACGGGCGCGAACCGGAGCACACGGAGATCGCCGCCGAGCTGGACTCCAACGCGGAGCGCGTCGGCAATGTGCTCGACTGGGCCCGCGACCCGGTGAGCCTCAATATGTCCGTGGACGACGCGGGGGACACCCAGTTCGGCGATCTCCTGGAGGACACCTCGGCGGTGTCGCCGGAGCAGTCCGTGATGACGCTGCTGCGCAGCGAGGAGCTTGAGGACCTGATCGGCAAGCTCGACAACCGGACGGCTTCGATCATCCGAATGCGGTACGGGATCGAGGACGGCCGCGAGCGGACACTGACCGAGGTGGGCAAGCAGCACGGCCTCACCCGGGAGCGGATCCGCCAGATCGAGAAGCACGCGCTGCTGGAATTGAAGCGAATGGCTCGCGACACGGGCTTTGACGCTGCGGCGTGAGCCAATAACCCGTAACCTCCCAATCAAGCCGGTTCGCACCGGCCGGACGACCGGTCCCGTGCCGGTCCCATGAGCTGAGTCCCGGCGCCCACCCCCCCCGGCGCCGGGGCTCATTCATTGTGGTGCTTTGTTCGGCGCTGATGCGCGGGTCAGCCGTGCACCCAGTTCACGCAGGGGCGCCGAGGTGGCTGCTGGGGCGCCGGACGGCAGAGACCGTACGGGCAATTGCTGAGGAGCCCACGCGGACGCTGTCGCACTGACCTGCCGCCCGGCTCAGCAGGTCTGGGTGCGGCTGTCCATGGCCAGGCGTGCGGTGTGCTCGTCGCCGTACACCTCGCACATGTGGCGGCCGTCGGGTGTCGCCGTGTGTTCGACCTCCCACAGGCTCGTCTCGCTGCCGTCCAGCAGGAGGAACGCGTGCTCGTAGAGCGTGAAACCGGCGTCCCGGCCGTCGACGCGGCACTGGCGTCCGAAGATCTGGGTGATGTGGTGAGCGAAGGCGGCGCGCAGCAGCCCGGCTGTCTCGGGGCCCGGCCGGTCGCCGTTCTCCGCGCGCCGCAGCACGCGGCGGGCATGGTCCGCCGAGTTGTCCGGCGCGTACATCCGTGGAAGCGGTACCGGGGGCGCCGCCATCAGGAGCGCGAGGGCCTCCATGTCCGCCTGGGCGGCCTCGTCGGTGAGGACAGGGGCGTCGCAGAGACTGCCGGCCAGTCTGGCGGCGGCGAGCTGGACATCGGCCTCGTCCTCGTACAGCTCGTGCCTCCGGGAGACTGTGAGTTCCCGGCCGCCACCGTGGACCAGCTCCCACAGCGTGAGCGCGCTGCCGTCGGAGAGCAGGTAGGTGTGCCGGTAGGTCTCGCGGTGCAGTACGGAACTGTGATGGGAGGAGTGCAGTGAGCTGCTGTGTGCCAGGGCCGTCCCCAGCCGTTCGACCGTGCTGTCGGACAGGTCGAAGGAGTTGAGGGCGCGTCGCAGGAGTCGCTCGAGGTGTTGCTCGGTTGTCTCGTACGGATCGCTCAAGGTGCTCTCTCCAGGCCGTCGCCGCGTGTAACTCTGTGCGTGCATAACGTAGTCCCAGGGTCTGAC
>DATCWZ010000045.1:0-3637 GCA_036566065.1 Streptomyces sp.
CAGCCCGCGCCCCGCGGAACAGGAACTGCGCCAGCCGGGCCCGGATCCGGTTGTCCGTGGCACCGGGCGCGAACCGGGCCACATTGGCTGCCACGGACAGCTCGTCGTCGAGTACGTCCAGGCGCTGCGGCAGAAAGCCCACAGGTACCAGCGCGGCCGACTCGCCCGACCGGGGCGCCAGTTCACCCGCGATCGTGCGCAGCAGCGTCGTTTTGCCCGCGCCGTTGCGGCCGACCAGCGCGATCCGCTCCGGCCCGCGAAGGCCGAACTCGCCGCGCACCCGCGCCCCGTGGGCGAGTTCCAGGCCGCGCAGCACCAGCACATCGCGGCCCGGATGGACCTCGGTGTCCGGCAGATGGATTCGGATCTCGTCGTCGTCCCGTACCGCTTCGACGGCCTCGTCGAGGCGCTCCCTGGCGTCCGCCAGCCGCCCGGTGTGGATGGCGCGGTGCTTGCCGGCCGATTCCTGGGCCGTGCGCTTGCGCTGGTTCATCACGGCCTTCGGCGCCCGTTTGTTTTCCGTCATCTTCTGCCCGTAGCGCTTGCGGCGGGCCAGTTTGATGTGGGCGTCGGCCAGTTCGCGCTTCTGGCGGCGTACGTCGGAGCAGGCGGCGCGCACCATCCGCTCGGCCGCCTCCTGCTCCACGGCGAGCGCTTCCTCGTACGCGGAGAGGTTTCCGCCGTACCAGGTGACCGAGCCGTCGCGGAGGTCGGCGACGCGGTCGACGCGCTCCAGCAGTTCCCGGTCGTGGCTGACGACGAGCAGGACACCGGTCCAGGCGTCCACGGCCTCGTACAGCCGCTCACGGGCGTACAGATCCAGGTTGTTGGTCGGCTCGTCCAGCAGCAGCACGGCCGGGCGGGCCAGCAGGAGGGCGGCGAGGCGCAGCAGCACGCACTGGCCGCCCGACATCTCGCCGACGGTCCGGTCGAGCCCCACACCGCCGAGGCCGAGCCGGTCCAGGGTGGCGCGGGCGCGCTCCTCCACGTCCCAGTCGTTGCCGACGACGGCGAATTGCTCCTCACCGGCGTCGCCCGCCTCGATCGCGTTCAGCGCGCGGCGCACACCGGCGATGCCGAGGGCCGCGTCGACGCGCAGGGAGGTGTCCAGGACGACGCTCTGCGGAAGGTAGCCGATGTCGCCGGATGTCGTGATCCGCCCGCCGGCCGGGGCGAGTTCACCCACGATCAGGCGCAGCAGGGTCGACTTGCCGGAGCCGTTGAGTCCGATGAGCCCGGTCCTGCCGGGGCCCACGGCGAACTGGAAGCCGTCGAAGACCCGGCTGCCGTCGGGCCAGGAAAAGGAAAGGGAGGAACAGGAGATATGGGTGGTGGCGGAAGCGGGCATGGGCTCTCCCCGGTGCGTCGGAGGAATCGGAAGGAACTGCTCCGGAGCATGAGGCCGCACTCACTCACTCGCGCGCACTGTGTGGCACGCGGCGCGGTGTCCGTACGACCTCAGATGCTGAGCAACGTCCTTCTCCGATTCTGGTCCGACGTATCCGCCTGATCCCGGCGGCGGGGGCATCGCTGACGCTACGGGCCGGTTCCGCGGCCCCGCAACCGGTTTACGGGCCGCCGCGGCCCGCACGGCGGGCCCGGGTTCAGCGGCCCTCGTCCAGCAGGTCGGTGAGATTCCGGTCGAGATCGAGGTACCGGGACTCGTCGCCGACCGGCACCAGCTCCTGCGCGCGCCGCAGGAAGCGGCGCAGCTCCGCCGTGCGGACGTGCACCATGGCGACGCCCTCGGCGGCGTGGAACTCCAGGACCGTCCGCTCGTACCCGAAGGGCCTCACCCGTACATCACCCGCGCCGGCCGGTGAGTCCACCCCCGCCGTGAGGAGCTCGCGGGAGAACTCCCAGGACACCTCGGTCCCTTCCAGGGTCGCCGGTGCCGGGAACGCCATACGGACGGCGAAGGGGTTCCTCCGGTCGTAGTGCAGGACGGCGGGCAGGGTTTCCATCCGCGGAGCGGACGCGACCATGCGGGCCTGCACGGACTGCTCGATAACGCTGGACAATGCCTGCTCCCTCTCGCATGGGACGAACGGCCTCCGGCACCGGAGTAGACGACGGAACTCCCCGTTCCGTGCACTGGTGCGGGGAGTGAACTGCGTCACCGCGTGCCGCGTTCCCACCTGGTGCCCCGTTCCACGCGATGCACCCCGCCGTCCGGGTCCGGCATGATCCAAACGAGAGGCCTAGACTCGGAGGATCATGAGGATGCCCGCCGACGAGGCCGAAGCCCGCAGTCTCCAGGACGCGTTGCGCGAACACGTCGTGCTCGACGAAGCGGGGCCGCCGCCCGGTACCGGCCGGGTGACCGGGGTCGATGTCGCCTACGACGACGAGCGCGGTGTCGTCGTGGCGGCGGCCGTCGTCCTCGATGCGGCGACACTGGAGGTGCTCGACGAGGCCACCGCTGTCGGCCGGGTCACCTTCCCGTACATCCCAGGGCTGCTGGCCTTCCGGGAGATGCCGAGCGTGCTGGCGGTCCTGGAGTCGCTGACCGTTGACCCAGGCCTCATCGTCTGCGACGGCTACGGCAGGGCGCATCCGCGCAGATTCGGGCTCGCCAGCCATCTGGGCGTGCTCACGGGCCTCCCGGTCATCGGCGTGGCGAAGAACCCGTTCACCTTTTCGTACGAACAGCCTGGGCCCCACCGCGGGGACACCTCGCCACTGCTCGACGGGGACGAGGTGGTGGGCCGGGCGCTGCGTACCCGGGAGCGCGTCAAGCCGGTCTTCGTCTCCGTCGGCCACCGGATCAGCCTGGACGGTGCGTGCGCCCACATACTGCGGCTGGCGCGTGAGTTCCGGCAGCCCGAGACCACCCGGAGGGCCGACGCCCTCTGCCGCAAGGTGCTGCGGGAGGCCACCGCCGGGGCCTGAGCGGATGTCCGTGCGGAGGGTGACTGTCAGTGCCGGTTGGCAAGCTGGCCTGTATGAACACTCCTCGCACAACCGTTCCGATCGCGCCCCGCTACCGTCAGCGCTCCCAGCGCCGTATGGAGTGGCTCGCGCTGGTCGGCGGCGCGGTGGCGCTCATCTGGCTGGGCGCCATGATCTCCACCCTGACCGACTGGCTCCTCTGATCCCGCGCTCAGCGCTCCGCGACGACGCGGAAGCCCAGCCCCGCGGCCCGCAGCCGCTCCAGCAGCGCCTCGCCCATCGCGGCGGCCGTGGTGACCTGGCCCGACGTGTCAGGCAGCTCGTCCAGAGCGAGACAGAGCGCCGACTCGGCCAGGATCTTCGCTGTCTCGTCGTAGCCCGGGTCGCCGCCGGAGACCTCCGTGAAGACCCGGCGCCCGCCGCCCTCCCCGACGAAGCGCACCGTGAACCAGCTCCGCTTCCTCTTCTCCGCGTCCGGTCCTGTGCCCGGCTCGTAACGCCCCATCAGCCACGATCGCGCGGCCGGAATCTGGGCAACGCCCAGCAGCGCCCCTACGGCGGCCGTGCCGCCCAGGGCCACCGGCAGGTGCTTCACCGAGGCGAAGTGCCGGTAGCGGAAGTCGGGGCCGTAACGTTCCAGCGCCCGCGCCGAACGCACCACCACCTGCGGATCGATGGTGGGCAGGGGGAGCGCCCAGGTCCCGGTCTCCGCGCTGAAGTGCGGGGTGCCCGCCGAGGCGCGGGC
>DATCWZ010000035.1:0-3444 GCA_036566065.1 Streptomyces sp.
TGTCGAAGAGCCGGCCGAGCAGTTTGCCGCGCGCCTCGGCGTCGGCGCGCAGGAAGTGCGCGAAGTCGCCCTGGGGAAGCAGGACCACCTGGCAGAACTGGTCCTTGTTCATCCCGATGAGCCCGCTGATCTCCTCACCGATCTCCTGGTGCGAGCGGCTGAGCGCCTGCCAGCCGTTCTCGGAGTCGTACTCACGCAGCCGGCTCTGCGCCTTCTCCGTCGTGAAGCCGCCCGCCTTCCTCTTCTTGGGGCGGGGCTGGGCGGGGCGCCGGGTGACCTCGATACGCCGTCCGCCGACGGTCAGTTCGAGCTGGACCTCGGTGGGCAGGTCCACCGCCGCGTGGTCGCTGCGCAGCGAGGTGCCGGGGCTCTGCCGGGCGCCGGGCACGGCGCCGTACAACGCATAACAGACGGCGTCGAGGACGGAGGTCTTCCCGGCGCCGGTGGGCCCGTGCAGCAGGAAGAGTCCGGCCGAGGCGAGCGCGTCGAAGTCGATCTCCTGGGTGGCGCCGAAGGGTCCGAACGCGGTGATGGTGAGCCGGTGCAGTCTCAACGGTTCACCTCGTGCGGGCTGTCGTTCACGCGTACGTCCTCGAAGGCGGCGCGCAGCACGGCGCGCTCCTGCTCAGTGGGTCCGCTTCCGCCGCGTACATGCGCCACGAAGTCCTCCGCGATCTGCTGGTCGTCGCGTCCCCGCAGACGCCGGGCGTACGAGGCGAGCGGGTCCTCGGGGGCGCGTTCGGGTTCGAATACGAGACTCAGGGTGTACGGGAAGCGGCCGAGGAGGCGGGCCATCGGTTCGGCGGGCCGGGCGGGGTCGGTGAGGGTGGCCTCCACCCAGGATTCCCGGTGCCGTTCGAGTTCCGGGTCGGTGAGCAGGGCGTCCAGCCGGCCGCGCAGCCGGGCGAGCGGGCGTTGCACCGGGCAGTCGACGCGTTCGGCGGTGACGGCGCCCGAGGCGTCGATATCGACGAGCCACATCGTCTTGCGGTGCGATGCCTCGGAGAAGGAGTACGCCAGCGGCGAACCGGAGTAGCGCACCCGCTCGGTGACCGTCTGACAGCCGTGCAGATGGCCGAGCGCCACATAGCCGACGCCGTGGAAGACCCCGGCCGGAACGGCGGCGACCCCGCCGACGGTGATGTCGCGTTCGCTGTCGCTGGGTTCGCCCCCGGCGACGAACGCGTGGGCCAGGACCACGGACCGGGTGCTGCCGGGCCGGGCGGCGAGATCGGCGCGTACCCGGTCCATCGCGGCGGTGAGGACGGCCTCGTGCCCGGCCTTCTCGGCGCCCAGGGTGTCCTTGACCAGGGCGGGTTCCAGATAGGGCAGTCCATAGAACGCGACCTCGCCGTGGGCGTCGCGCAGCACCACGGCGGCGGCGCAGTCCCTGGGATCGGTCCGCAGATGGATGCCCGCCCGCCCGATGAGCCCGGCGCCGACCCCGAGCCTGCGGGCCGAGTCGTGATTGCCGGAGATCATGACGGTCGGCACACCGACGTCCGCGAGCCGGTGCAGCACGTCATCGAACAACTGGACGGCCGGGAGCGGCGGGATGGCCCTGTCGTACACATCACCCGCGACCAGGACGGCGTCGACATCGCGTTCCCGTACTGTCGCCACCAGATGGTCGAGATACGCGGCCTGCGCGTCGAGCATCGGGACACGGTGAAATGATCGTCCGAGGTGCCAGTCCGAGGTGTGCAGCAACCTCACGAACTCACCCCGACGGGTCCGACCTGCATATTCTCTTCCTCCGCCCCCAGGGCCGCCCCGGTCCTGCACCGGTACCGCGCCCGCACCTGCCCGCGTTCCCGCGTGCCGCGACGACCACGCTAGTACCGGCGGCCCCCGGATCCCTCATCCGGCCCGCACATCGCCGTACGCCTCGCCCCCCAGTTCGAGCACCGCCGAGCCGGCCGTGGTGTCGGCGAGCCAGGCCGTGAACCGCTCGATGTCTGCGTCTGGCAGCCCGATCTCGATGGTGACGGCCTCCGCGTAGCGCACCGCGCGCACGGTCCTGCCGGTGGCGCGCAGATCGTTCTCCAGCCTGCCCGCCCGCTGGTGGCCGACCGTGACCGTGGCCAGCCGGAACCGCTGCCGGGTGATCGTGCCCACCGTGTCGAGCGCTTCCCCGACCGCTCCCCCGTACGCCCGGATCAGCCCGCCCGCACCCAGCTTGATGCCCCCGTAGTAGCGGGTGACGACCGCCACGACGTACCGCATCCCGCGGCGCAGGAGCATCTGCAGCATGGGCACACCCGCAGTGCCACCCGGCTCCCCGTCGTCACTGGACTTCTGTACGGAGGCGCCGGCGCCGATCACGTACGCATAGCAGTGGTGGCTCGCCGTCGGGTGCTCCTTGCGGACCCGGGCGATGAACTCCTGCGCCTCCTGCTCGGTGGCGGCCGGGGCGAGCGCGCACAGGAAGCGCGACCGGTTGATCTCGGTCTCCCGCACGCCCGCGCGGGCCACTGTCCGGTACTGCTCCTGCATGGCACCCACCCTATGCGCGTGGCAGCGGGGAATGGCCGGGCGGGGGCCGCGGTTGTCCGGTGCATGTACGCAGACGATGAGACGATCCGCAAGATTCTCCAGGACACCGGCCCCACCTGGGCAGTGGTGGGCCTCTCGAACAACCGTGCCCGCGCGGCTTACGGTGTGGCGGACGTGCTCCAGCGCTTCGGCAAGCGGGTGGTGCCCGTGCATCCCAAGGCGGAGAACGTCCACGGCGAGCAGGGGTACGCCTCCCTCGCGGACATCCCGTTCCCGGTCGACGTGGTGGACGTGTTCGTCAACAGCGAGCTGGCGGGCCCGGTCGCCGACCAGGCGGTCGCGGTGGGCGCGAAGGCGGTGTGGTTCCAGCTCGGGGTGATCGACGAGGCGGCGTACGACCGTACGCGCGCGGCGGGTCTCGACATGGTGATGGACCGCTGTCCCGCGATCGAAATCCCGGCCCTGGGCCTCGGCTGACAGTCGTAAAAGCATCGGCGCGGCGAGGTGTCCGTACCCGGCGCGGCGGGGAGTATCTCCCCCGTGACGGAGCACTTCCTCAGCCGTGACCGGCTGGCCGCCCAGTTGTCCGACCTCGGTGTCGAGCGCGGCGGTGTGCTACTGGTGCACGCCTCGATGCGTTCCCTGGGCCCCGTGGACGGCGGGGCCCGCGCGATGGCCGACGCCCTGCGGGACGCCCTGGGACCGGAGGGCACCTTGGTGGTACCCGCCTTCACCCCGGAGAACTCCGACACGTCACCCGCCTACCGGGACCGCGTCCGGGGCCTGAGCGAGGAGGCCGTGGCAGCCGTCCGGGCCGGGATGCCGCCCTTCGACCCGGCCACCACCCCGGCCCCCTCGATGGGCCTGCTGGCCGAGACGGTGCGGCGGACACCGGGCGCCGAGCGCAGCGCCCACCCCCAGACTTCGTTCGCCGCGCTCGGCCCCGGC
>DATCWZ010000645.1:0-6952 GCA_036566065.1 Streptomyces sp.
TTTCCCGCCAACGTCAACGTGCTGGCCGCGCTGTCGCTGGCCGGCATCGGCCCGGACCGTACGGGCGCGGAGGTCCGGCCGGACATCGAATCGCTGCTCGGCACCGATCTGGTGGACGGCCCCGATCCCTGGGCCGGCAGCGAGCCGCAGAACCTGCCCGGGCCGGACGCGACGCCTCCGTCCGGCGGGGCGCGGGAGAAGCCCGCCGCGCGGAACCCCTTCCCCGCCGGCCCCAGCGATCCGGTGCTGCTGGCCGAGGCGCTGGCGGAGCTGGAGCGCATGGTGGGCCTCGAACCCGTCAAGCGCCAGGTCAAGGCCCTGTCCGCGCAGCTCAACATGGCGCGTCTGCGGTCCGAGCAGGGGCTGCCCGTCCAGCCGCCCAAGCGGCACTTCATCTTTTCCGGCCCCTCGGGGACGGGCAAGACCACGGTGGCCCGCATCCTCGGCCGGGTGTTCTACGCCCTGGGGCTGCTCGGCGGCGACCATCTCGTGGAGGCGCAACGGGCCGATCTGGTCGGCGAGTTCCTCGGCCAGACGGCGGTGAAGGCCAATGAGCTGATCGATTCCGCGCTCGGCGGGGTGCTGTTCGTCGACGAGGCGTACAGCCTGGCCAACTCCGGCTACAGCAAGGGAGACGCGTACGGCGACGAGGCCCTGCAGGTCCTGCTCAAGCGGGCCGAGGACAACCGGGACCATCTCGTCGTGATCCTGGCCGGCTACCCGGAGGGCATGGACCGGCTGCTCGCCACGAACCCGGGTCTCACCTCGCGGTTCACCTCCCGGGTGGACTTCCCCAGCTACCGTCCGCTGGAGCTCACCGCGATCGGCGGGGTGCTGGCCGCCGAGAACGGCGACGTATGGGACGAGGAGGCGCTCGACGAGCTGCGCAGCATCAGCGGGCATGTCGTGGACGAGGGCTGGATCGATGAGCTGGGCAACGGGCGGTTCCTGCGGACGCTGTACGAGAAGAGCTGCGCCTACCGCGACCTGCGGCTCTCGGGGTACGCGGCGGTCCCCACCCGGGACGACCTGGCGACGCTGCGGCTGCCCGATCTGATGCAGGCGTACGGCGAGGTGCTGTCCGGGCGGGGCCCGGCGGACCGGGGGCCTCAGGATCCGGCGGGATCCTGAGGAACCGCCCGCACTGTCGCACGGGCCCCCGCCACGGGGTCAGGCCAGGCCTGCCATCGCCTTCCGTCCGGCGGGGGCGTCCACCTCCACGGTGTGCAGCGGGACCGAGACCCGGTGGGAGGGGTCCCTGACCTCGCCGACCAGCATTTCCAGCACGTCCTCCATCGCGACCAGGCCGAGCACCCGGCCCGACGCGTCGGCGACCTGCGCCAGATGCGTCGCGGCGCGGCGCATCACCGTCAGCGCGTCGTCCAGGGGGAGTTCCGCGCGTACGGTCGCCATCGGGCGCCAGATCTGCTGCGGTACGGCACGGTCGCCGTCCTCCAGGTCCAGCACGTCCTTGACGTGCAGATAGCCCATGAAGGGGCCGCCGCCCTCCGCGCAGACGGGAAAGCGGGAATAGCCGGTCCGTACGGTCAGCTCCTCGATCCGGCGCGGGGTCACCGAGGGGTCGACGGTCACCAGGGACGCCCGGACGAGCAGCACATCGGTGACGGGCCTGCTGCCCAGCTCCAGCGCGTCCTCCAGCCGTTCCTGCGCCTCCGGTTCCAGCAGTCCGGCCTGCCCGGAGTCCTCGACCAGCCGGTTGAGCTGTTCGCTGGTGAAGACGGCCTCGACCTCGTCCTTGGGCTCGACCTTGAACAGCCACAGCACGAACCGGGCGCACGCGCTCAGTGCCGAGGTGACGGGCCCGCAGGCCCGGGCGAAGGCGACCAGGCCGGGGCTGAGCCATATCGCGGTCTTCCCCGGGGCGGCCATCGCGAGGTTCTTCGGGACCATCTCGCCGATGACGAGATGCAGGAAGACCACCGCCACCAGGGCGAACGCGTAGCCGAGCGGATGGATGAGCTCCCCGGGCACACGCGCCGCGTGGAAGACCGGCTCCAGCAGCCTGGCGACGGTCGGCTCGGCGACGGCGCCGAGGGTGAGCGAGCAGACGGTGATGCCGAACTGTGCGGCCGCCATCATCTCCGGCAGGTGCTCCAGTCCGTACAGGACCTGGCGGGCCCGGCCGGATCCCTGCGCGGCCAGGGGTTCGACCTGGCTGCGGCGTACGGAGACGAGCGAGAACTCGGCGCCGACGAAGAAGCCGTTCGCCAGGACGAGAAGTGCGGCGAAGAGCAACTGGACGAGGGTCATCGCACGGCCTCCGTCAGCGTCCGGGACGGCACGCCCGCCGCCGCGGGCAGATCCGCGAGACGGACGAAGCGGACCTGCTCGGCGCGGTAGTGACCGACCTGGCGGACCGAGATCCGCCAGTTGGGCAGCTCGGCCCGGTCACCGGGGGCGGGAATGCGCCCCAGCAGACCGGCGACGAGGCCCGCCACGGTCTCGTACGGCCCTTCGGGCACATCGAGGCCTATCCGGCGCAGCGTCAGGACGCGGCAACTGCCCTCGACGTCCCAGCCGGCGCGGCCGTCCTCGGCAAGCACGGCCACCATCTCGGGGCGGTCGGCGCCCTCCGCGTCGTGCTCGTCCCTGACCTCACCGACGAGTTCCTCGATGATGTCCTCCAGGGTCACGACACCGGCGGTGCCGCCGTACTCGTCGACGACGACAGCGATGGGCTGCTCGTTACGCAGCCGTTGGAGCAGTTGTTCGACGGGCAGGGTTTCGGGCACCAGGAGCGGCGGCAGGGCGATGCGGCGTACGGAGGTCCGCAGCCGGTCACGGCGGGGGACGGCGAGGGCGTCCTTGAGGTGGACCATGCCGATGACCTCGTCGATGCGCTCCCGGTAGACGGGGAAGCGGGACAGCCCGGTGGCGCGGGTGAGGTTGAGCACGTCCGCCGCGGTCGCCGTCGACTGCAGGGCGCTGACCTTCACCCGGGGGGTCATGACGTGCTGCGCGGTGAGTCCGGCGAGCGACAGGGTCCGTACGAAGAGGTCGGCGGTGTCCTGTTCGAGGGCGCCGGCCTCGGCGGAGTGCCGGGCCAGGGAGACCAGCTCGCCGGGGGTGCGGGCGGAGGCCAGTTCGGTGGTGGGCTCGACGCCCAGCAGCCGCACCAGCCGGTTGGCCGCGGTATTGAGCACCGTGATCACCGGCCGCAGGGCGGTGGCGAAGCGGTGCTGGGGTCCGGCGACGAACCGGGCGACCTGCAGGGGCCGTGAGACCGCCCAGTTCTTCGGTACGAGTTCTCCGATGACCATCTGGGCGGCGGAGGCCAGCAGCATGCCGGTCACCACGCTGATCCCGGGCACCGCCCCACCGGGCAGCCCGGTGGCGGTGAGGGGTCCGGAGAGCAGCCGGACGAGCGCGGGCTCGGCGAGCATGCCGACGACCAGTGAGGTGATGGTGATGCCCAACTGGGTGCCGGAGAGCTGGAAGGAGAGTTCACGCAGGGCGGCGACGACGGTACGGGCCCGCCGGTCGCCCTCGGCGGCGGCGCGTTCGGCGTCCGGCCGCTCCACCGTGACGAGGCCGAATTCGGCCGCCACGAAGAATCCGTTGGCGAGGATGAGAAGGAATGCCGCGCAGAGCAGCAGCAGGGGGGTGGTCATGCCGCCGCCCTCCGGGGAGAGGCGGCGCAGGTACTACCGGACGATCCGTCCATTGCTGGAGCGAGTCACTCCTTGAGTCGCAGGAATGCCCCGCCGGCCTCATCGGCCTCTGGTGCGGGGCGGGGCGCACAGGGCGCCACCGCCTTCCAGAGTAATCACGAAGGGGCCGTGCGGGGCAGGGGGCTCAGCCGTTCTCCGTGATGTGCTTCGTCCCGGTGCCCCGGGATTCGACCAGTGCGCGGAGCGTACGGGCGTCACGAATGGCCTGATTCCTGGCCATTCCGGGCTGGATGCCGAGGACGGGCAGGTTCGTGCCGTCGCTGAGGTCGAGAAATACCCATGGGTCGCCGACCCGCAGATTGACGCCGAGGACCTCCTCCCAGGCGAGCCTGCGGGTCCTGGTGAGGTTGACGACCGTGAGCCCGGCGCTGTCGGCGACGACCTTGGGCCTGCCGAACACGGCCAGCACACCGGCGAAGAGCAGCGCGACGGCGATGAAGCTGACCCGCTCCCCCGCTGTCAGGGTCTCCAGGACCAGCGCGATGGCGGTGAGGACGGCCAGCATCAGCAGCCCGACGGTCAGCAGGACCACTCGGGTGACGGTGGGCCGGAAGGTGACGGGGAGTGCGGGGAGTTCGGGGCCGGGGGCGGGCTCGGGGGCAGACATGGTCCTCTTCCGTCTCAGAGCCGGCAGGCGTGGATGGCCGTCGTGAGGATGGCGCGGGCGCCGAGCTCGTACAGATCGTCCATGATCCGCTGGGCCTCCTTGGCGGCGACCATGGAGCGTACGGCGACCCAGCCCTCGTGGTGCAGCGGGGAGACGGTCGGCGACTCCAGGCCCGGGGTGAGGGCCACGGCCCGCTCCAGGTGTTCGACGCGGCAGTCGTAGTCCATCATCACGTAGCTGCGTGCGACGAGTACGCCCTGCAGGCGGCGGAGGAACTGCCGCACCTTGGGGTCCTCCTCCGGGGCGCCGATGCGCCGGATGACGACGGCCTCGGACGTCATGATGGGCTCGCCGATGACTTCGAGACCGGCGTTGCGCATGCTGGTGCCGGTTTCGACGACGTCCGCGATGATCTGCGCGACACCGAGTTCGATGGCCGTCTCGACGGCTCCGTCGAGGTGGACGACGGAGGCGTTCACGCCGAGTTCGGCGAGGTGCTTGGCGACGATGCCCTCGTACGAGGTGGCGATCGTCATGCCGTCGAAGTCCTGCGGGCCCTCGGCGATGCCCGGCTTGGTGGCGTAGCGGAAGGTGGAGCGGGCGAAGCCGAGGCGGAGGATCTCCTCGGACTCGGCGCCGGAGTCCAGCAGCAGGTCGCGCCCGGTGATGCCGATGTCGAGGCGGCCGGAGCTGACGTAGATCGCGATGTCGCGCGGCCGCAGGTAGAAGAACTCGACCTCGTTCACCGGGTCGACGAGGACGAGCTCTTTCGACTCCTTGCGCTGCTGGTAGCCGGCCTCATGGAGCATCGCCATCGCAGGTCCGGAGAGTGAACCCTTGTTGGGGACGGCGATGCGCAGCATGAGGTCGGGTTTCCTTTGTGCGAAGGGAAGTACGGACGGGAGGCGTGCGGGCGGAGGTGCGGCTCAGAGGTGGGCGTAGACGTCGTCGAGCGAGATCCCGCGGGCGACCATCATCACCTGGACGTGGTACAGCAACTGCGAGATCTCCTCGGCGGTGGCTTCCTTGCCCTCGTACTCGGCGGCCATCCAGACCTCGGCGGCCTCCTCGACGACCTTCTTGCCGATGGCATGCACGCCCTTGTCCACCAGTTCGGCGGTACGGGAGGTGGAGGGGTCGCCGTCGGCGGCCTTGAGCTTCAGCTCGGCGAAGAGCTCTTCGAAGGTTTTGTTCGCCATGATGGTCCTTAGAATACGGGGTCCCGGAGCCCCTCTCAGCGCCAGGGTTCGCTGATGGTGCGCAGCGTGGCGGCGGTGGCGACAGCCGCGGTGACCGCTTCGTACCCCTTGTCCTCGCTGGATCCCTCGAGTCCGGCCCTGTCCAGCGCCTGTTCCTCGGTGTCACAGGTCAGCACGCCGAACCCAACGGGGACCCCGGTGTCCACGGTGACCTGGGTGAGGCCGCTCGTGACGCCGTGGGATACGTACTCGAAGTGGGGTGTGCCGCCGCGGATGATGACGCCGAGGGCGACGACCGCGTCGTAGCCGCGGCCCGCGAGGACCTTGGCGACGACCGGGAGTTCGAAGCTGCCGGGGACCCTGAGCAGGGTCGGTTCGTCGATGCCCACCTCGCGCAGGGCGCGCAGGGCGCCGTCGACGAGGCCGTCCATGACCCTCTTGTGCCACTGGGCCGCGATCACCGCCACCCGCAGGTCGCCGCAGTTCTGTACGGACAGTTCGGGTGCGCCCTTGCCGCTCACGTGTCTCTCCTGATGTTTCGGATGTTTCAAAAAAGGTGTCTCGGGTGTTGCCGGTTTCCGGTTCTGCTACTCGTTGCCGGGGGCGGGTACGGCGGCCGCGTCGAGCCAGGGCAGGTCGTGTCCCATCCGGTCGCGCTTGGTGCGCAGATAGCGGATGTTGTGCTCGCCTGCCTGGACGGGCATGGGCTCGCGGCCGGTGATCCCGAGGCCGTGGCTCTTGAGCGCGGCCGTCTTGGCGGGGTTGTTGGTCATCAGCCGCAGCGAGCGGACGCCGAGGTCCTTCAGGATCCGGGCGCCTGCCGCGTAGTCGCGGGCATCGGCGGGCAGGCCGAGTTCCAGGTTGGCGTCGAGGGTGTCGACGCCGCGCTCCTGGAGTTCGTACGCGCGCAGCTTGGACAGCAGCCCGATGCCCCGGCCCTCGTGTCCTCGCAGATAGACCACGACGCCGCGGCCCTCCTCGACGACGCGCTCCATGGAGTTGCGGAGCTGGGGGCCGCAGTCGCAGCGCTGGGACCGGAAGACGTCGCCGGTCAGGCATTCGGAGTGGATGCGCACCAGGACGTCCTGGCCGTCGCCGATGTCACCGTGGACGAGCGCCACATGCTCGACTCCGTCGACGGTGGAGCGGTAGCCGTACGCGGTGAAGCCGCCGACGGCGGTCGGCAGCTTCACCCGGGCCTCGCACTGGACGGCGGGCCGCACGGCCCCGGTCTGGGTCGCGGCGTCGGGCCGGGCGGTCTGCTCGGAGGTCCGGCGGTGGGCGATCAACGCCTCGATGGAGATGATCGTGAGGCCGTGCTTGCGGGCGAAGGGCACGAGTTCGGGCAGCCGCAGCATCGCGCCGTCCTCGCCGGCGATCTCGACGATGGCGCCCGCGGGCCGCAGCCCGGCCAGCCTGGCCAGGTCGACGGCGGCCTCGGTGTGCCCGGCGCG
>DATCWZ010000016.1:0-3339 GCA_036566065.1 Streptomyces sp.
TGGCGGAACTGGAACGGCTGTTCGCCCTCGACTGGGTGGGCCGCAACAGCGGGGATCTCCTGGCCGCAGGCCACCTGACGGCCGATCAGGTCAACGCGCTGCCGGACGCGGCCGATGAGCTGGTCACGGCCGTCGCGGCGCACGCACCCGAACTGGTCGAGGCTTTCGCCCTGCCCGAGGCACTGCTCGCCGACTGGCCCATCGCGGGGGCCGGTTACGCGGATGTGTACGACGATCCGTGCGCGCCGTGGCACACCGGGAAGGAGGCGGTACCGGTGGGCGGTGCGCGGTGAGGCCATCCGGGGCGCGGAGGCGAGTGGGCGGGCCCGCAGCCCTCCGGGTCCGCCCCTCGCTCGGGTCGCGCGGCGTCACGCCGCTGGATGAGGGGGTCAGCGGCGACGTCCCTGTCCGAACTCGCCGCCCATGTCCTTGCCGCTGCCCGTGCCCTTGTCGTCCGCGTAGTCGATCTTCTCCTTGCGGATCTCGGCGGAGACTTCCTTCTGTTCGGTGACCCTGTTGGTTTCGAGACGCACCCGCTCCATCGGGACGGTCTCCTTACGGACGGTGGCACGCTCCGCGTGCAGAGTGACCTCGACGTCCTGTTCGCCGATACCCGTCTGCCCGGTGGACCTGTCCCCCGGCTGCAGGGGCTCGCGGACCACGCGTACCTCTTCGTGGGACACCGGCACGCTGCGGGTGACGTTCTCGGTCACGACGTACTTGCGCAGATGCGCCCTGCCGCTCTCGTACTCCTCCGTGCCGACGAGGAGCTGCTCCTCGGAACGGATGATCTCCTCCTTGCCGGTGCGGTCGGCGGCCGAGCGTTCGCGACCGGCACCGGCGAGCGGGCGTCCCGTACCGGACGCATCCGTATCGCGGTGCCTGCCCGTGCCCGCCCCGGCGCCCGCCATCTCGCCGGTCCCGGTACGGCCGGTACCCGCCGCGCCGGCGGCCGCGCCCATCGTCCCGGTCCCGGCCGCGGTGCGCCCGCCGGTCATCCCGGTGGACGCCTTCCTGGTCAGGCCGTAGTGCCGGTAGAGCTCCTCCTCCTCGGCAACGGAAAGGTGCGCGTCGGCGTCCACCCGGGGGGCGTCCTTGACGCGCTCCTTCGGATGCGTGACATGCAGGTCCGAGCCCACACGGCGGGCCCCGGCCAGCGGTACGAAGCTCTCCTTCATGCCGAACATGCCGGTCTTTACCGTGATCCAGTCGGGCTTGCCGGTGTCGTCGTCGACATAGACCCGTCCGACGCTGCCGACCTTCTCGCCGTCACTGTCATAGACGGACAGGCCGTCGAGTTCTCCGGAATCCGTGAATCCGTCAGCGGCTCCCATGGCCGATTCCTCCTCGCCCGGGCGCGTCCTGTGGCTGGGTCCGCAGGGGAGACGCGTCCCGCTTTCCATCGCGCCTCACCCGGATGGACGCTGCAACTTCCCGGCGGGCGGCGCGGGCCGCCGGATACATGGGGGAGGGGCGATGGCGCGATGGAATGCTGCTGCGGGCCTTCCAGCCGAGTTAGGCCATTCGAGTGAGGACCCGCTCGGGCGCGCCGGGCGCGCCCGGAACCCTGGCTCATGGGCGCGGGACGCGACGCCCGTACGGCCGCTTATGATCGGTGGGCCGTCGCCGACCACGGTCAAGCCGAACCCCCGGGGGTGGGTCATCAGTTCCGTACGCATCCGCCTGCCCGGACAGCGCGGCGAACTGCTGGCCCGGCGCGAGGACGGGCTCGACCTGCACCACCTGGTCTGGCGGCTCGGCCCCGGCCACCGGGTGTGCGGCAGCTCGGTCCTGGGCGGCGGGATCGGCCCGCGCGGCTGGATCCTCAACGCCCAGGTCCCCGGTGGCTACCCGCGGCTCGACCCCGACCGGCATCTCGCCGAGATCGCAGCCGCCGAAGGGCTGACCGGCCCCGGAGCCGGGCTGATGACCGCCGCCGACATCACCGCGTACACCACCGCCGAGGACACCGGAGTGATCGCGACCGTCACCTGCGGCCTCGGGGTGCGGGGCTGGGCCGCGGCGCCCGCAGATGAGAGCGGCGGCCCGCACCGGCCGGGCACCATCAATATCGTGGTCACCGTGCCCGTGGCCCTGTCCGACGCGGCGCTGGTCAACGCCGTGGCGACTGCGACCGAGGCCAAGGTCCAGGCGTTGCTGGAGGCCGGATTCGACTGTTCCGGCACTCCCACGGACGCGGTCTGCGTCGCGGCGCCCGAGCCGGACGGGGAGGCCCCGGAGCCGTTCGCGGGGCCGCGTTCACGCTGGGGATCACGACTCGCCAGGGCCGTGTACCGGGCGGTCCTGGACGGCGCGCTGCGGCAGTCTTGAATCCATGGCGCCACCGCATGGGCGCGGGGCGCTGCGACGAAGGGATCACCCATGACCACCGCCTTTTCATCGGGAGCCGCTCCCGGCAAGCCGTCCGTCGCGGTCCTCGGCACCGGAATCATGGGCTCCGGAATGGTCCGCAGTCTGCTCAGGGCCGGGCTCCCAGTGCGCGCCTGGAACCGTACGCGGGACAAGGCGGCGCCCCTCGCCACTGCCGGGGCCACCATCTCGGACACCGCGGAGGAGGCGGTACGCGGCGCCGATGTCATCCTCACCGTCCTCAACGACGGCCCCTCCGTGGCGGAGACGCTCACCGCGGCGGCGCCGGGACTCCGCCCGGGCCAGGTGTGGCTGCAGTGCTCCACCGTCGGCATCGACGCCACCACCGGCCTCGTACACCGGGCGCAGGGCCTGGGACTCGTCTATGTCGACGCCCCGGTCTCGGGCACCAAACAGCCCGCCGAACAGGGAACACTGACGGTCTTCGTCTCCGGCCCCTCCAGCGCCCGGGCGGTATCGACGCCCGTCCTCGACGCGATCGGTCAGCGCACCCTGTGGGTCGGCGAAGAGCCGGGGGTTGCGACCCGGCTGAAGCTGGTCGCCAACACCTGGGTGATCAATATGGTCAACAGCGTGGCCGAATGCCTCAATCTCGCCGACGGGCTCGGCCTCGACCCGCGTACGTTCCTGGACGCCATGAAGGGCGGCGCGCTGGACACGCCTTACCTCCAGGGCAAGTCGGAGGCGGTTCTCTCCGGCGACCTGGCTCCGAGTTTCTCCCTGACCATGGCGCTCAAGGACGCGCGGCTGATCCTCGACGCAGCCGCCGCTTCCGGGGTGACGCTGGATCTGGTGGCGGCGTCCGCTGAGCGGTTCGGCCGCGCGGAGGCGGCCGGTCACGGAGCCGAGGACATGATCGCGACGTACTACGCGGGCCGCCCGGAACGCTAGAACCGCCCCACCGGTACGGGGGAGCCCGGCGGGGCGGTCTGCACCAGGGTGCCACAA
>DATCWZ010000038.1:0-5795 GCA_036566065.1 Streptomyces sp.
TCAGGTGCAGGCGACCGCTCCGGCGCCGGCCCGCTCCGGCCCCGCGCTGTATCTGCGCAGCCCGGCCCACCGCACCGAGCGGGAGCTGCTCAAGCTCGCCCTGCAGAAGCCCGCCCTGGTCTCGCCCGCGTTCGACGCGTACGGCAGCGACGAGTTCACCGCCCCGCCCTACGCCGCGGTGCGCCAGTGCATCGCCGAGGCGGGCGGCGCGGAGCAGGGCGTGGCCGAGACCCGCGAGTACCTGGCCGCGGTGCTGGACGCGGCGCCCGACGACTCCGTACGCAACCTGATCACCGAGCTCGCCGTCGAGGTGTTCCGGGGCAAGTCCATCGACGAGACGTACGCGGGCGAGCAACTGGTCCAGGTCCGGCTGCGGGCGGTGGACCGCCGTATCGAGGACGTCCAGGGCAGCCTGGCCCGCCTCGGCAACAGGGTCGCCCCGGACCACCTGGCCGCCGCGCAGAACGAGGTCTGGGTCCTGCAGCGCTACGCCAGATCCCTACGCACCCAGGGCGCCGCCGCCCTCTGAGCGGCCCGGCCGCCGCCCAGCCGCGTCGCGTCACCTCCCGGACGCAAAAAGTCATCGCACGCCCCTCGTGGCAGCCATGTCCCGTACCCCACACTGGGGGCGGTGCCTGAGTCATCGGAGCGCGGCCGGTCCACCGAGGGCGGACCTCCCATCCCCGCGATCCGGCAGCGATCACCTGGAGGTCGCCCCCGTGCAGACCCGGACCGTGACGAGCACGATCGAGCATGTCCCGGCCATCCGCGCGCAGAACCAGGGCGTGCGCCACCCCGGCAGCGCGGCGGATCCGCCCCCGCCCCCCGGCCTGCTCGACCCGGTGGAGGAGCCGGTGCTGGAGGAGCCGCCGGAGCTCCCCGAGCTCCCGGAGACCCGGAGCCGCACGGAAACCGGCGGCCCGACGTCCGACCTGTTACGGCAGTATCTGCGCGAGATCGGGCGGATCCCGCTGCTCACCGCCGCCGAGGAGGTGGACCTGGCGCGCCGGGTCGAGGCGGGCCTGTTCGCCGAGGAACGCCTCGCCGGGACCCCCGACCCGGACTCCCGCCTCGCGGTCGACCTGGACCGTCTCGTCGTCCTGGGCCGGATGGCGAAACGCAAGCTCATCGAGGCCAACCTCCGCCTCGTCGTCTCCGTCGCCAAACGCTATGTCGGCCGCGGCCTGACCATGCTCGATCTCGTCCAGGAGGGCAACCTCGGGCTGATCAGGGCAGTCGAGAAGTTCGACTACGCGCGGGGCTACAAGTTCTCCACGTACGCGACCTGGTGGATCCGTCAGGCCATGTCCCGCGCCCTCGCCGACCAGGCACGCACCATAAGAGTCCCGGTACATGTGGTCGAGCTGATCAACCGGGTCGTACGGGCCCAGCGCCGGATGCTCCAGGAACGCGGCTACGAGCCGACCGCCGAAGAGGTCGCCCACCGGCTCGGCCTGACGCCCGAACGGGTCGGAGAAGTCCTGCGCCTGGCCCAGGAGCCGGTCTCCCTGCACGCCCCGGTCGGCGAGGAGGACGACGTGGCGTTCGGCGACCTCATCGAGGACGGCGACGCCGCGTCCCCGGTCGAGTCCGCCGCGTTCCTGCTGCTGCGCGAACACCTGGAGGTGGTGCTCGCCACCCTCGGCGAACGCGAACGGAAGGTGGTCCAGTTGCGGTACGGCCTGGACGACGGCAGGCCCCGCACGCTTGAGGAGATCGGCCGGATCTTCGGCGTGACACGCGAACGCATCCGCCAGATCGAATCCAAGACCCTCAACAAACTGCGGGACCACGCCTTCGCCGACCAGCTCCGCGGCTACCTGGACTGAACCCCCGGCTCAGTCCACTTCGGCCAGGGCCTGGGCGAACTGGGCCGCGTACAGCCGGGCGTAGGAGCCCTTCGCCGCCAGCAGCTGGTCGTGCGTGCCCTGTTCGACGATCGAGCCGTTCTCCATCACCAGGATCACGTCCGCGTCCCGGATGGTGGAGAGCCGGTGCGCGATCACGAAGCTGGTCCGGCCGTGCGCCAGGCGCGCCATCGCCTTCTGGATCAGCACCTCCGTACGGGTGTCGACCGAGCTGGTCGCCTCGTCGAGCACCAGGATCACTGGATCGGACAGGAACGCCCGCGCGATGGTGATCAGTTGCTTCTCGCCCGCGCTGACCCCGGCGCCCTCGTCGTCGATCACCGTGTCGTAGCCGTCGGGCAGGGTCCGGATGAAGCGGTCGGCGTGGGCGGCCCGTGCCGCCTCCTCGATCTCTTCCCGGGTGACCTCGCGCGAAGCGCCGTACGCGATGTTGTCGGCTATCGAACCGCCGAACAGCCAGGTGTCCTGGAGCACCATCCCTATCCGCGACCGCAGGCCGTCGCGCGACATCTCCGCCGCGTCGACCCCGTCGAGCAGGATCCGGCCGCCCGTCACCTCGTAGAACCGCATCAGCAGATTGACCAGTGTCGTCTTGCCCGCGCCTGTCGGGCCGACGATCGCCACGGTGTGGCCCGGCTCCACTGTCAGCGAGAGGTTCTCGATGAGCGGCTTGTCCGGGTCGTAACGGAAGGAGACCTTCTCCAGCGAGACGCTGCCGAGGTACTCCTCCGGCTGCCGCGCCGACTCCGGGTCGGGGCCCTGCTCCTCGGCGTCCAGCAGCGCGAAGACCCGCTCGGCCGACGCGACGCCCGACTGCAGCAGGTTCGCCATCGACGCGACCTGCGTCAGCGGCATCGAGAACTGCCGCGAGTACTGGATGAACGCCTGCACATCGCCGATCGACAGCGCGCCCGACGCGACCCGCAGACCGCCGACGACGGCGACCAGGACGTAGTTGAGATTGGAGACGAACATCATCAGCGGCTGCATGATGCCGCTGTTGAACTGGGCCCGGAAGCCGGCCTCGTACAGCGCTTCGTTCTGCTCGGCGAAGTCCCTGGCGGACTCGGCCTGGCGGCCGAAGACCTTCACCAGGGTGTGCCCGGTGTACATCTCCTCGATGTGGGCGTTGAGCTTGCCCGTCACCTTCCACTGCTGCACGAACTGCGGCTGCGACCGCTTGCCGACGAGCGTCGCCACGTACACCGACAGCGGTACGGTCACCAGCGCGACCAGTGCGAGCAGCGGCGAGATCCAGAACATCATCGCCAGCACACCGACGATGGTCAGCACGGAGTTGATGAGCTGGCCCATCGTCTGCTGCATCGTCTGCGAGATGTTGTCGATGTCGTTCGTCGCCCGGCTGAGGACCTCGCCGCGCTTCTGCTTGTCGAAGTAGGACAGCGGCAGCCGCGCCAGCTTCGTCTGCAGGTCCTCGCGGAGCTGGAACACCACCCGGTTGATGACCCGGATCGACACCCGGGTCGCGACGAGCATCAGCAGCCCGGCCCCGACGTAGACCGCCAGCGCCATCAGCAGGGTGTCGCCCACCGCGCCGAAGTCGATGCCGTGGCCCGGGGTGAAGTCCACCCCGGCCAGCATGTCGGCGACCCCGTCGTTGCCGCGGGCGCGCAGCCCGGCGATCACCTGGTCCTTCGTCGCTCCGGCCGTCGTCTCCCGGCCGATGACCCCGCCGAAGATCAGGTCGGTGGCCTTCCCGAGGATCTTCGGCCCGATCACGGAGAGCGTCACGCTCAGCAGCCCGGCGCCCAGCATCACGCACAGCCAGGACTTCTCCGTACTGAGCCGCTTCACCAGCCGCTTCCCGGACCCCTTGAAGTCCATGGACCGCTGGTCGGGCCCGACCCTGGCCATCATCCGTCCGCCCGGTCCTGCCATCAGGCGGCCTCCGCTTCCGTCAGCTGGGAGAGCACGATCTCCCGGTAGGTTTCATTGCCGTCCATCAGCTCGCGGTGGCTGCCCGTGCCGACGACCCGGCCCTCGTCCAGGACCAGGATCCGGTCTGCGTCGCGGATGGTGGACACCCGCTGCGCCACGATCACGACGGTCGCCGCCGCGGTCTCAAGGGCCAGCGCCCGGCGCAGCGCGGCGTCCGTCGCGTAGTCCAGCGCCGAGAACGAGTCGTCGAACAGATAGATCTCCGGCTGCTGCACCAGCGTCCTGGCGATCGCCAGGCGCTGCCGCTGCCCGCCGGAGACATTCGTACCGCCCTGCGAGATCGGCGCGTCGAGCCCGTGTTCGAGTCCCTCCACGAACTCCTTGGCCTGTGCGACCTCCAGCGCGTGCCACAGCTCCTCGTCGGTCGCGTCCGGATTCCCGTACCGCAGGTTCGTCGCGACCGTCCCGGAGAAGAGATACGGCTTCTGCGGGACCAGGCTCACGGTCTTCGCCAGCAGCGCCGGATCCAGCGTCCGCACATCCGTGCCGTTGACCAGGACCTCGCCGTTTGTGGTGTCGAACAGCCGCGGTACGAGTCCGAGCAGCGTCGACTTCCCGCTGCCCGTCGACCCGATGATCGCCGTGGTCTCACCGGCCCGGGCCACCAGGTCGACAGAGCGCAGCACCGGCTCCTCGGCGCCGGGATAGCGGAACTCCGCACCCCGTACCTCCAGATGACCGTGCCTGAGCAGCTCGGTGACCGGCGCGAGCGGCGGCACGACGCTCGACTCGGTCTCCAGGACCTCCTCGATGCGCTCGGCGCAGACCTCGGCGCGCGGCACCATCATGAACATGAAGGTGGCCATCATCACCGACATGACGATCTGCATCAGATACGCGAGGAACGCGACCAGCGCGCCGATCTGCATCCCGCCGCTGTCGATGCGCTGCGCGCCGAACCAGATCACCGCGATGGACGACAGGTTCACCACCGTCATCACGGTCGGGAACATCAGTGCCATCAGCCGGCCCGTGGACAGCGTGACGTCCGTCAGCTCGGTGTTCGCGCCGCGGAAACGCTCCTCCTCGTACCCGTCGCGCACGAACGCGCGGATGACCCGGTTGCCGGTGATCTGCTCGCGCAGCACCCGGTTCACCGTGTCCAGCCGCTCCTGCATGGTGCGGAACAGCGGCCGCATCCGCCGCACGATGAGACCGACCGCGATCCCCAGCACCGGCACCACGGCCAGCAGTACCGCGGACAGCGGCACGTCCTGGCCCAGCGCCATGATGATGCCGCCGAAGCACATGATGGGCGCCGTCACCATCAGGGTGAACGACATCAGGACGAGCATCTGGACCTGCTGCACGTCATTGGTCGTACGGGTGATCAGCGACGGCGCGCCGAAGCGTCCGACCTCGCGCGCCGAGAACGACTGCACCCGGTCGAAGATCGAGGCCCGGATGTCACGGCCGACCGCGGAAGCGGTCCTGGCGCCGTAGTAGACGGCCCCCATGTTGCAGAGCACCTGCGTGATGCTGACGGCGATCATGACGCCGCCGAACTCCAGGATGTAACCCGGATCACCCTTGACGACACCGTTGTCGATGATGTCGGCGTTGAGCGTGGGCAGATACAGCGTGGCGCAGGTCTGCAGGAACTGGAGCAGCACCAGCAGGAGGATGGGTTTTCTGTACGGACCCAGATAGGTCCGCAGTAGTTTTATGAGCACGCGTGTCTCTCGGATTCGGCGTAGGGCAGAGGCCGGTCCATCCTCCGGCACTCAGCACCCCGGCCGCGAACATTTTTTCTCAAGCGTGGGTCAAAACCGGTCGCAGCCGCCCCCACCGTCCCGCCGCGCCGCTCAGAGCGTGGCGTCGAAGGCCCCGGGATGGATCTGGTCCCGTGTCGCCCCGTACTGCTGGCGCACCGCCCGCCCGACGGCCAACTCGTCGCCCGGCTCCAGCACCTGCGCCACCGCACCCTGCCAGGCAGGGGGAGTGCGCGGGTCGAGCGCCCCCTGCGAC
>DATCWZ010000003.1:0-6310 GCA_036566065.1 Streptomyces sp.
GATGATCACACCGGGCATGCCCGAGAAGGTGTATCCGGCGGTGTTGTACTGACAGGTCTTCGAGGGCTGCCTGCAGTGCAGGCCCATCTGGTACCAGAGCGAGGGCAACTGCGGTGCCAGGTGCGGGTCATTGGCGAGCAGCGGCTTGCCCGTGGTGGTGTGGTTGCCGTCCACCACCCAGGAGTTGGAACCGATGCCGCTGCCGTTCGGGCCGAGCAGTGCCGGGATCTCGTCGAGGGTGTCGGAGAGCGCGGAGAGCTGGGTGTTCAGGCCTTCGGTGGCGCCCGCCACGGTCTGGGCCCCGACGCTGTCCGACGGCTCGGCCTTCGGGTCGAACACGCCCGTGGCGGGCGAGACCGCACCCTCACTGACGATCGGTTCATGTGTCTTGTACGGGTATGCGGGGTACAGGTCCTTGATCTGCTTCTGGCTGAGCCTGCTCGTCATCAGCGAGCGGTCGATCTCGTCCTGCATATTGCCGCGCAGGTCCCAGGCCATCGCCTTCAGCCACGCGATCGAGTCGACCGGGGTCCACTTGGCGGGCCGGTAGTCGTTGGTGAAGCCGAGCGCGGCGTACTCGACGGAGATGTCGGCACCGTCGCGCCCTGCGAGGTAGGCGTTCACACCGTCCGCGTATGCCTGGAGGTTCTTCTTGGTGTCCTCGTCCAGTACGGAGTCGTACTCCTTCTGCGCGACCCGGTGCCAGCCCAGGGTGCGCAGGAAGGCGTCGGTCTCCACCTGTCCCGGTCCGAACATCTCGGAGAGACGCCCGGCCGTCATATGGCGGCGGACGTCCATCTCCCAGAAGCGGTCCTGGGCGTGAACGAAGCCCTGGGCGCGGAAGAGGTCGCGGTCGGAGTCCGCGTAGATCTGCGGGATCCCGTAGTGGTCACGCTTGACGTCGACGTTGCCGGTGAGGCCTTTGAGCTCGATCGAGCCGGTTGTCTGCGGGTAGGAGGCGCGGACCGTGGAGACGGACCAGTACCCGCCGTACCCGACACCTGCGACAAGCGCGAGTACGAGCACGATCAAGAACAGGCGGGCACGGCGCCCCTTCTTCCTGCCTGGCTTCTTCGCATCTGAAGAGCCGGAAGAGACGGTTGTGTTGGCGGGCATCGCTGTCCTTCGAGGGGCAGGGTGGTCCTGGGAGTGCACGAGCAACCATAGGCGCCTCTCCGGCGCCACTCGGACGCGGTATGGAGATACATCCATATACGTATGGCTCGTACAGACACTCGAAGGCGTCAAGAAAGCGTTAAAGATTAGGTAAGGTAACGAAGTACCGGCTGCCGGAAACCGAACCGGAAGGCCGTACGCAGGGAAGGAACGGCTACTGACTGTCCACGCTCTCAACGAACTTCTGCTCGTCTGCTCACTCGTCCTGCTCGTGGCCGTGGCGGCCGTACGCATCTCGTCCCGCAGCGGGCTGCCAAGCCTGCTCCTGTACCTCGGCATCGGTATCGCCATCGGCCAGGACGGCATCTTCGAGGTCAAGTTCGACAACGCCGAGCTGACCCAGGTGATCGGCTATGCCGCCCTGGTCGTCATCCTGGCCGAGGGCGGGCTCGGCACGAAGTGGAAAGAGATCAGACCGGCACTGCCGGCGGCGGCACTGCTCTCGACTGTCGGTGTGGGCGTCAGCGTGGGCGTCACCGCGACCGCGGCGCACTATCTCGTCGGGCTCGACTGGCGGCAGGCCCTGATCATCGGTGCGGTCGTCTCCTCCACGGACGCCGCCGCCGTCTTCTCCGTACTGCGCAAAGTGCCGCTGCCGACCCGCATCACGGGCGTGCTGGAGGCCGAGTCCGGGTTCAACGACGCACCCGTGGTCATCCTGGTGGTGGCGTTCTCCGCGACCGGGCCCATCGAACACTGGTACGTACTCGTGGGGGAGATAGCCCTCGAACTGGCCATCGGCGCCGCCATCGGCCTCGCGGTGGGCTGGATCGGTTCCTTCGGCATGCGGCATGTGGCGCTGCCCGCCTCCGGCCTCTACCCGATCGCCGTCATGGCCATCGCGGTGTCGGCGTACGCGGCAGGCGCCATGGCCCACGGCAGCGGCTTCCTGGCCGTCTATCTCGCCGCGATGATCCTCGGCAACTCGAAGCTGCCGCACTGGCCCGCCACCCGCGGCTTCGCCGACGGGCTCGGCTGGATCGCCCAGATCGGCATGTTCGTCCTGCTGGGACTCCTCGTCGCGCCGCACGACCTGGTCGACGACTTCTGGTCGGCGGTCGTCGTGGGCCTCGTCCTGACCATGGTGGCCAGGCCGCTGTCCGTCTTCGTCGGCCTGGCGCCGTTCCGGCTGCCGAGGCGCGAGAAGATCCTGATGTCGTGGGCGGGGCTGCGGGGAGCCGTGCCCATTGTCCTGGCCACGATTCCGATGGTGGCGGGCATCGAGAACAGCACCAAGATCTTCAACATCGTCTTCGTGCTCGTCATCGTGTACACGTTGATCCAGGGGCCGACGCTGCCCTGGCTCGCCAGGGCCCTGCGGATCGGCGAAGATCCGTCCGAGACGGCCGACCTGGGGATCGAGTCGGCGCCGCTGGAGCGGCTGCGAGGCCATCTGCTGTCCGTGGCGATTCCGGCCAAGTCGAAGATGCACGGGGTGGAGATCCGTGAGCTGCGACTGCCTGCCGGTGCGGCGGTCACCCTGGTCGTACGGGACGGGAAGAGCTTCGTGCCCGCGCCGTCCACGGCGCTGCAGCGGGGGGACGAGCTGCTGGTCGTGGCGACCAATCCGGTACGTGACGCGGCGGAGGCCCGGCTGCGGGCCGTGGGCGAGGGCGGCAAGCTGGCGGGATGGCTGGGGAGCGGTGCGGGGGGCGGCGCGTCCGGGGCGGGTGTTGGTGCGGACGTGCTCGGCGCGGGTGCCTTGACCGGCGTGCGCGACAGGGGCGTCCCCGGCGGGGTGGTCGGGCCGCATGTAGTGAAGCTGGCCAAGAAGCTGAGCAAGGGCGCCCATTCCTGAGCGTTACGGAGCGCTTTTCGGAGCCCGTACCGCCTGTATGGTGAACGAAGCCTTGAGTGGTCTGATCCTGATGATCCGACCGGTCCGGCTGACCAGAACGACGTGATCAACCCATACCCATGTGATCGACCTGACTATCTGATCGACCAACTCTGCCTGACGCAGGGCTGGCGCGACCGTATGGCGGTCGTGGCGTCTCTTCGCCTCCGGAGCGAGCCGCCCGGCATCTACCGCAGTTCCGCGCGAAGAGGACAGCCCTCGGCGGCTCCCGCACGAGCCCGCACCCCCGGGTGCCCACGTACAGCGGCAGCACAGCCACCAGGCGGCAGAAAGGCATGGACCGTGGCGTCCACGGTCTCCGACCGCCCCGGTTACGGGCAGTTGCTGCGCACCCGGGGTGCGTGGACCTTCCTTCTCCCGGGCTTCGCCGCACGGCAGCCCTTCGGGATGCTGACACTCGCCATCGTGCTCCTGGTGCAGCACACCACCGGCTCGTACGGCAGCGCGGGCGCCGTCGCAGCCGTCACCGGTGTGGCCATGGCCGTGTTCGCACCGCAGAGCGGCAAGCTCGCCGACCGCTTCGGCCAGCACGCGGTGCTCGTGCCGGGAGTCCTCGTCCACGCGGTGTCCGCCACCGTGCTGACGGGGCTCGCGCTGGCCGACGCACCGTTGTGGGCCCTGTTTCTCGCGGCCGTACCCACGGGGGCGTCCATCCCGCAGATCGGGCCGATGGTCCGGGCCCGCTGGGCGGCCGTCCTGGGGTCGGAACCGGGCCGCCCCGTCTCACCGCTGGTGGCCACGGCCGCCGCGTTCGAATCGGTGACGGACGAGTTCACCTTCGTCATCGGGCCGGTCCTCGCGACGGCGCTCTGCACCGGCGTACACCCGGCGGCCGGACTGCTGGCCGAAGCCCTGCTGACGCTGACCGGCGGCCTCCTGTTCGCAGCCCGGCGCTCCACCCAGCCCGCACCGCGCGGCGCGGCAACCACCGCCGGACCGCACGCCTCGGCACTGTCCGTGCCCGGCGTCCGGGTGCTCGCGGTCGCCTTCCTGGGGATCGGCGCCGTCTTCGGGGGAATGCAGGTCTCTCTGACCGCGTTCTCGCAGGAGATCGGACACCCCGAGGTGAACGGTCTGCTGTACGGGATCTTCGCAGCCGGCAACATGCTGGCCGGGATCGCCTTCGGCGCCATCGCCTGGAAAAGCGGCCCCCGGCGCCGCCTGGTGGTCGCCTACCTTGCCCTGACACTGACCGCGTCCGGCCTGTGGACGGTGCACTCCGCGCCGCTGCTCGCTGGGCTCGGCCTGCTGGTCGGGCTGTCGATCGCACCAGCGCTGATCAGCGGGTACACCCTGGTTGAGGCGCTGGTCCCGGGTTCGGCGAGGACCGAGGCGTTCACATGGCTGACGGGTGCCGTCGCATTGGGGCAGGCGGTCGCCGTGACGGTGTCCGGGCAGGTCACGGACGCCCATGGGGCGAGTGCCGGTTTCGTGGTGCCGCTGGCGGGGACCGCACTGGCGCTGGCGACCCTGCTGGCGCTGCGCTCGCGGCTGGCACCGGCTCGCGCGACTCTCACGGCCGCGCGGGGCGGGGCTCGCCAGAAGACGATTACTGCCGGAAAGTGACATTCGCGCACCGCTGCCCTCCGAGCAGGTGACGGATGTTACTCCAAGCACTGGTTCACAGCAGTTACTATGGATGATTGTTAGCACTCATCGAGTGGGAGTGCCAGGAGGAAGACACGTGCCGACCTATCAGTACCAGTGCACCGAGTGCGGCAAGGGCCTTGAGGCGGTGCAGAAGTTCACCGACGACGCCCTGACCGTGTGCCCGAGCTGCGACGGACGCCTCAAGAAGGTGTTCTCCGCGGTCGGCATCGTCTTTAAGGGTTCCGGTTTCTACCGGAACGACAGCCGGGGCTCGTCGTCGAGCAGCACGCCCGCCTCCTCGAAGTCTTCTTCGTCGTCGAAGGGGTCGGACTCGAAGTCGGCCGCTGCCGCGTCCTCGTCCTCCTCTTCGTCGTCATCTTCGTCCTCGTCGGGCTCGACGTCATCCGCATCGTCGAGCGGTTCCTCGGCCGCCTGACGCACCGGCTCGTCTTCACGGGACCCCGCTGATCGACTCGACGGGGTCCCGACGCGTGCCCCCGCTAGGGTGACCGCATGGCGAACGCAGAAGCGAGTACAGCGGAGATCGGTGTCATCGGCGGCTCGGGTTTCTACTCCTTCCTGGAGGACGTGACCGAGGTCCGGGTGAACACTCCGTACGGGACTCCGAGTGACTCCCTTTTCCTGGGCGAGCTCGCGGGGCGCAGGGTCGCGTTCCTGCCCCGCCACGGGCGTGGTCACCATCTCCTCCCGCACCGCATCAATTACCGCGCCAATCTGTGGGCGCTGCGTTCCGTGGGCGTACGCCAGGTGCTCGGTCCGTGTGCGGTGGGCGGGCTGCGGCCGGAGTACGGACCGGGAACCCTGCTCGTACCGGACCAGTTGGTCGACCGCACCAAGTCCCGGGTCCAGACGTATTACGACGGTGAGACGCGGGCGGACGGGGCTGCGCCCAAGGTGGTCCACCTGGGTTTCGCCGATCCGTACTGCCCCGAAGGCCGTAGGGCCGCACTGTCGGCCGCCCGTGGGCGGGACTGGGAACCGGTGGACGGCGGGACGCTCGTGGTGGTCGAGGGGCCGCGCTTCTCGACCCGGGCGGAATCACGCTGGCATGCCGCCATGGGCTGGTCGGTGGTCGGAATGACCGGGCATCCGGAAGCCGTGCTCGCCCGTGAACTGGGCCTCTGCTACACCACGCTGACCTTGGTCACGGACCTCGACGCGGGGGCGGAGGCGGGCGAGGGCGTCTCGCACGAGGAGGTGCTGAAGGTGTTCGCGGCCAATGTGGACCGGTTGCGGTCAGTGCTGTTCGACGCGGTGGACGGGCTGCCCGCGTCCGAGGACCGCGACTGCATCTGCGCGCACGCCCTGGACGGGATCGACACGGGACTGGATCTGCCCTGACGAGTGGCGGGGTTATCCACAATGGCGGGGCTGTCCACAGGGCCGAGCGGGATCGCGCCGGATGGTGGATCGTAAAGGCAGTCCGGCGGGGACATCCCGTGGACTCCCTTCACAGCAGGTGGTGTTGGCTATGTACCCGTCCTCGCCCGATGCGGCCACCGTGTCTCGCGCAACCCGGCTGCCCCCGGTGCACAGCGCGCCCCGGCCACCGTCGCCGTACGGAGTGCCCCCTTTCGGGCCTCTGCGGGTCCGCTCCGGCGGGGTCCATCGGCTGCGGCGCGCGCTGCGCAGGCAGCGACGCGCGATGGCGGCCGGACTGGCGCT
>DATCWZ010000206.1:0-2753 GCA_036566065.1 Streptomyces sp.
CGCGGCAGAGCCGGATGCCCGGGAGGGCTTCGGCGTCGTCCTCGCCGTGGTCGGCGACGCACAGGTGGCTCAACGGGTCTCCTCTCGGCTCTGGCGGATCTCCTGCGCTGCCTCCGGAGTGGCTGGCACCTCACAGGTCTCACAGGCGTCCCAGGTGCGGGGGGTGCCCTTGCGGTTGCCGTGGGCCCACCGGTCGTACTTGATGAACTTCCAGCCATCGGCCGCCGCCTCGATGCGCGCCCTGGTGGCGTCGGCAGCGAGAGCGGATCGCTCTTTGCCGCATGTGTCGCAGGTCAAGAAGGTTCTGGCGACGTTGCGAGCGCTCATGTGGTCTCCTTCGGCTGGTCGAGGGTGGCGAGCAGCGCCGTGGCCGCACCGTGCGGGCAGGGCGGCTTCTCGCCGTGGGTCTGGCAGAACCCTGTGCCGGGGTGGGGGGTGCAGGGGCGGGTGTCGGTGAGGTCGCGCAGGAGGTCGAGGGCCTCGTCGTGCCGCCCTTCGGCGTCGAGGGCGGCGCGGAGAACCTCGGTGGGCACCATGGCCGGGAAGGGGGCGCCGCCGAACTGCCGGGCGAACGAGTCGGCCATGTCGGCGTCTGCGCGGTCGGCGAGTTCTCGTGCCCTGCGTACGGCGGCTTGTGCGGCGAGCTTGCCGCGGCGTTCGGTGGCGATCTGGTCGAGGGCCTTGTCGCGGTCCCGCTCGGCCCGCTCGGCGCGTTCGCGGACCTGCCGCTCGTGCACGGCCAGCACGGCGGCGAGGGCCTTCCGTTTTGCCTGCTCGGGGGTGTTGCCGTCGTAGTTGCGGCCGTACAGGTCGAGTAGTTCGTCGGGCACGTCGTCCGGGCGGGGCGTGGGGTCAGACATCAGGGCCTCCTTGGCGGTCGAGCCACCGCAGGACTGCGACGGCATTCGGGAGTGAGCATTCGGCGCCGTTCTCGACACGGCTGATGGTCGAGACCGAGATGCCGATCTCGGCGCCTGCCGCGCGGCCGGAGAGTTGTCGTCCCCGCCGCGCCTCGCGCAGCAGCATCGGCAGGTTGTCCAGGAGGGTGGCGAGTTCGCGGTAGCTGGTCAGTTCGCAGTCGGAGTCGAGGGGTTGGGCGCTGGGCTCGCGCGCCGTTGTGCGGCCTTGTGGCGGCTCGGGGCGGTCGGGGCCTGTGTCGGGTGCGTGTCCGGGGCCGCATGGGGCTTGTGGGGCGTGTGGGGCGCGCGTGGCGGGCTTCTCGGTCACCGGGACTCCTCCTCAGGCTTGTTAGTGGCAGGGGCTCCGTCACCGGCCGGGATGCCGAGAGCGCGGCAGCAGCGGGTGCAGCGGGGCATCTTGTAGCGCTCACCGAGGACCGGTGTGGTCGCGTTGATCCGCGTCCCGCAGGCGGCGCGGCAGCGGTGCGTGGAGCCTTTGAGGGCGATGTCGTCCCAGGTGACCTCCGATTGGGCGACGGCGTGGAGTCGCCTGGCCGCAGGTTCGGTGGTGAGCCACCAGTGACCCCCGTTGCCGGGGGCGCCGGGAAAGTACGTGATCTTCGGGAGTTCTTCGGCGCTCATCGCCCCTCCTTGATCGTGTCGAGCAGGCCCGCCCATGCGGTGGGGGTGAGGGCCAGGACGGGCCCGGCCGGGTCGGCGGAGTCACGCACCAGCACCCCGGCGGGGTGGGCGGGGGCGGCGGCGACGCAGGTGCCGTTCGCTCCGCAGTGGGACGAGACGCGCCAGGCGGTGGGGCGGGTGAGGTCAGGCATCGGTGTCTCCTTGGACTTTGGCGATGAGGCGTTCGACGGACGCGACGGACAGGCCGGCGCGGCGGGCGACTTGCGGGATGGGCATGGTGGCGGCCATGTCGGCGAGGGCGTAGCCGCGCTGTCTCGTGGCGGCTTGGGTGGCGGCGTTGGCTTCGCGCCACGCCTGGGTGGCGGCGCGGTACCGGTCGAGGGGGGTCACCGGGTGTTCCTCCGGTTGGTGGGGTCGGCGGCGTTGCGCAGGTCTCGGGGTTCTTCGCCGCGGGCGAGCATCCGGACGGTCTGTACGAGGGTTTGGGGCCAGGTCCAGCCGGCGGAGTGGCAGGCGGCGAGGGCGGCCTGTAGGTCGGCGCGGTCGATGTCGGGTCGGGTCTCGGCGGCGAGGTCGAGGAGCCGTTCGGACGCGGGTTGGGCGGTCGGGGTGGTCACCGGTCCTCCTCGGGGGGCGGTTCGGGCGGTAGCGGGGGCGCGTAGGTGTTGGGGTCTTCGGCCTGCCGGGCACGCAGCCACGCGACCAGGGGCGGCGGGTCGCGGGGCAGGATGATCCAGCGGGGCGCGGGCGGCACGTCCAAGGGGTGCGGCTGGCCGTTCACGACGCGTCCCCGGCGACGGCCTTGGCGGCCTCGGCGGCCCAGATGGTGATCCGGTGCTCGTCCATCACGCCGGGCGTCGCCGCCAGCAGCGGGAAGCCGTGTGCGGCCTGCTCGTCGCCGAGGAGGTAGTCGCGGGCAGCGTCCAGGGCGCGTTCCCCGTGGTCGGGCAGGCCGAGGAGGTATTCGACGGCGTCTCGGTAGGTGCGGAGGGCCTCGCGGGCTGCACGGTCGGCTTCGGCGCGGCGGCGGGCGGCGGCGTCCTGCTCGGCCTTGAAGGCGGAGAGGATGCGCTGCACGTGGGGGTTGTCGTCGTAACCGACCGGGGCGCCGCCCTCGATGGCGGGCACCTGCTCCCGGCCGTCGGCGATGGCGGTCTGCTGCTGCCGGAGCGCGGCGATGTACGCCTTGGGGTCGTCGGGGTCGGCGGGCGG
>DATCWZ010000402.1:0-9451 GCA_036566065.1 Streptomyces sp.
GATCAGTTCGGCGTTCTGCACCGATTGTTCATCGCTTTCCTGGAGAGGGGTGAGCCGGATGCCGACGTGGTAGTCCTGGACCAGCGTCCAGCCCAGGAAGCCGGCCCCGAGCGTGCAGGCGAGCCCGGCCGCGGACAGGGCGAGTCCAGCAGTGACGCCATTGGCCGGGCTGTCCCAATGGGTGGCGTAGATGGCAAGGCTCGCGCCGAAGAGGCCCAGCGCCGCGACATTGAGGCTGCCGTGGGCAATGCCGACGGTCTTGGCCGCCGACCGGCGTGGGATGCCGAATGCCAGATCGGCGATGCCGGGCAGGGCTGCCAGCAGTGCCGTGCCGACCCCAGCGATGTTGAGGGCGATGGCCAGGTTGAGCCAGAACTGCTGCCCATTGGCCGCATAGACGGCAAAACCTACCAGCGTGCCGGTGTAGCAGGCGATGGGAAAACCGACGAGCATCGGGTGAATGGGATGGCCGGCGATGGTGATCTTGCTGTACATGGAACCTCCAGGGCGGTCGGTCCGTGCTACGCCTTTCCAGCCTCACCCTCGATGTACAGGAGCGCCAACGGAGGCGCCGTTCAGCCGTTCAGCCGTTCGGACCCTGGGCCTGACGACGGGCAGGGCCGGGGCGATCTCGCAGCGCCGGCCCCCCTCCGTCTCCACGCGTCGGCTGCTTGCTCAGGCAGCGGCAGGCTCGGGGCGGCGCAGCTCTGCTTGCCCGAAGAGAAGGGCGTAGCCGTCGGGAAGCTGGTGCAGGATGCGGGCGAGGAGGTCGGGTCCGGCCAGGCGGGTGACAGTGGCGAGGACGGCGCCGGTGTCCCAGCGGACTGTCGCCGGGGCGGCGCCCGTGCGGGCGGCCAGGTCTTTGACGAAGCCCCAGCCTGTGAGCGGCTCGCCGTCCGGCACCGCGGCGGTGAGAGCAACGGCGGCCTCAACCGGCAGGCACCGCGCCAGGTCGACGCGCTCTTTACCGGTGAGCTGGCGGCCGAGGGCGGTGAAGACCTGGTGGACGGCTTCCTCGGCGCGTTCGCGGGTGGGGTATGCGCCTTCGTAGCGCACACGTTCCAGCATCTGCTCGAACGTCATGGACGCATGGGAAGAGTTCGCGCGAGGCTGGTTGTACATGGCTTCGCAAGCCTTTCTCTGCGAAGGCCCGGCCGGCTCGGGGTGGGCGGGGCCGGGGTGGTCAGATGGGCTGGGGAGGGCCGAAGAGAAGGTCGTAGCCGGGTGGTAGCTGGAGGAGGATTTCGCGGGTAAGGGCATCGCCCGCGGCAGCGGCCGCTGTGGACAGGACGGCACCGATGTCCCACAGGGCCGTCTTCTCGGTGGCTCCCTCGATCCAGGCCGCGGTCGCACGGACGAACCGCTCCGGTGAGAGCGGTTCCGCCGCCTGCAACGGGTTGAGGAGGATCAGGGCATACGTCTCCGGGAGTCGGGCAGCCAGCTCGGCCCGTACGGTTCCCACCAGGTGTGCGCCGAGCAGGGCGAGGACGACGCGGGCAACGCGGTCGGCCTCTTCCAGGTTCGCGTACTCGCCCCGTTCCTGGACGCGGGCCAGGAACGACTCCGTGCGTATCGGCATCACGCCACCTCCGGTGAGGGGTGAAGGGTGCGGAGGGCGGGTGCCGGAGGGGGAAAATCAGCTCTCCCGCCCTCCGCGGCCGGCTGGAGCGGGAGGGTTCAGCCGGAGATCTGCTTGTGGCCGGATCCGGCGCCGATGCTGATCTTGCGTGGCTTGGCGCGCTCGGCGATCGGAATGCGCAGGGTCAGGACACCCGCGTCGTACTCGGCCTGGATGCGCTCGGTGTCCAGGGTGTCCGCGAGGACGATCTGACGGGAGAAGACCCCCAGGGGCCGCTCGGAGAGCTCCACCTTCACGGAGTCGGCCTTGGCGGCGGGGCGGCGCTCCGCCTTTACGGTCAGCATGTTCCGCTCGACGTCGATGTCGATCGCCTCGGTGCTCACGCCGGGCAGGTCGAAGGCGATCACGTAGTCGTCGCCCTCGCGGTAAGCGTCCATCGGCATCACCGACGGCTTCGACCAGGTCCCGGACGTACCCGAGAGCTGCTGGACGATGCGGTCCATCTCGCGGAACGGGTCGGTGCGCATCAACACCTCGAAACACCTCCAGTGGTTCAGGCAGAAACTGCCAATGCGTTTCAACGTGCTTCCGTTGTAACATGTCATCGGAACGATGACAAACGATAAGGTCATCCAGGAGATGACAGGGCGCCCGGAGAGTCCCATGAAGGAAGCCGCCACGCCGACCACACCGGTCACATTCCTCGCCGCCGTCGCGGCACTGGAGGCCATCAACCAGTCCGTGAAGGACGCGCAGCGATCGTCCGCCCGGACGCCGAGCACCGCAGAGCCACCGTCGGCCGACGCGGGCCCGCACCCGTCCCTGGCGGCCCTGCTGATGCTGCGCGAGGTCCGTGAACAGCTCGCCGGCTGGGAGAGCGGCCTGATCGAAACCGCCCGGGGCCAGGGTGCGAGCTGGGCCGATCTCGCCGGCCCTCTCGGGGTCGCCAGCCGCCAGGCCGCCGAACGCCGCTACCTGCGCCTGCGTCCCGGTACCCCCGGTTCCACCGGGGAAGAGCGTGTCCAGGCCACGCGCGACACCCGCGCTGCCGAGCGCACCGTCTCCGCATGGGCCCGCGACAACGCGGCCGACCTGCGCCGCCTCGCCGGTCGGATCACCGCCCTCACCGACCTGCCCGCCGGTGCCGAGGACGCGGTCGGCGAGCTGAACCTGGCACTCGCCGGCAACGATCCCGCCCGCCTCGTGCGCCCCCTGACCGCGACCCGGGCCTACCTGCGGCCCGAGACCGGCGACCTCGCCGAGCGCATAGACGCCCTCGCCCTGCACACCGAACAGCTCCGCCAGGACACCCACGACCGGCGCAGCACGTAAGCAGGTCCGCACGCTCTGGCGGGTCATCGCACCGGCCGCGCGGCAGGGCGCCCTGGAGACAGCCGCGGCCTCCGCGACTCGGACAGCTCGCCGTGAACTGTGCAACATCCCGTGACGGCGCGCACGCCAACAACGCTCTGGACTTCCAGGAGTTCATGATCGCCCCGATCGGTGCGGAGAACTTCTTCGACGCCGTACGGATCGAGTCCGAGGTCTTCCACACGCTGCGCAAATCCCTGTCCGATGCCGGCCACAGCACCGGCGTGGGCGACGAGGGCGGCTTCGCTCCTGCACTGAGTACTGCGGACGAGGCCCTGCAGTTCGCCGTGGACGCCATCGAGAAGTCCGGCTACACGCCCGGCGACGACGTCTGCTTGCCATGGACCCGGCAACCTCGGAGTTCTTCCGGGACGGGGTTTACGACTACGCCGGCGAGGGCGTTGAGCGCACCATCGAGGAGCACGCCAAGTACCTGGCCGGTTTGGTCTCCCGTTACCCGATCGCCTCCATCGAGGACGCCATGGCGGAGGACGACCTCAAGGGCTGGAAGCTGCTCATGGGAATGCTGGGCAACAAGTGCCAACCTGAGTTACCGGCGCCGGGCCGCGGTGCGCCTGCACCGTTCTGTTGGCAGCAATGACAACGCCTGCCGTCAGCTCCTGACGTGCAGCGCCGCGCGGTCCGCGTGCTGGGCCTGCGAACCGAGCTCCTCCTCGATGCGGATCAACTGGTTGTATTTGGCCGTGCGGTCCGCGCGCGACAACGAACCCGTCTTGATCTGACCGCAACCGGTCGCAACGGCGAGGTCGGCGATCGTGGTGTCCTCGGTCACGCCTGAGCGGTGCGACATCACTACCGTGTAGCCCGCCTTGTGGGCGGCGCCGACGGTGGTCAACGTCTCGGTGAGGGAGCCGATCTGGTTGACCCTCACCAGGATGGAGCTGGCTACGCCCTCACGGATGCCGTCGCGCAGCCGGTTGACGTTGGTGCAGAACACGTCGTCGCCAGTGAACTGAACGCCGAGGATGCCCTATAGGTTCGGCCGTGCCGGTGACCCCTTCCCGGGGTCCGCGCCGGGCGCACGGCAGTGTCCCCTCTGCTTCTGGACTGGCGGGACAGGATGCTGCTGCAAGACGTCTGGCGGCAAGGAGAGTCCATGTCGGAGGAGGTGCTGGCGTGGATGGCCGTATGCGCGCAGTGGGCGTTCGACGTTCGACAGCGCAGCCCGGCAGTCACCAGCCCTGGTGGGTGAAGCCCGCCCAGCCGGCCAAATTGGCGGGGCGGATGTACCGGGCCCGGACAGCGAGGCGGGCCGGCATCTTGGGCGGGGTTCTGCGCTGTGGGTCCAGCATCCACAGCTGGGCCCGGCGTAGGGCCTGCCCTGGCGGCAGCGCTTCGCATCGCAGGTAGTGGTGGGTCATGTACATCAGCAACGAGGTCTCCTCATCCGGCACCGGCCACAGGGTGCCGAGCACCGTGTGCGCGCCTGCCGTCAGAAAGGCCGTGGCCAGGCTGTACGCCTCGTCGTAGCCGCGGCTCGAGACGTTGCTCCAGCAGGCGGCGAGGCACACCAGACCGGGAGCGATTCGCCGGACCGTGCCCTCGATCAGCTCCTCTGCGGCCAGCCTGCTGCCCGCAGCCAGGTCCAGGTACGCGCTGTACCGCTCGCCGGGATCGACCCGTGCGTGGCAGGCCAGGTGCAGCACGCCGCCGCGCAGGCCCGCCAGCCGTGCGGACACCTCTGTGGCATCAGCGGTTTCCGCGTCGAGATACGTACCGTTCGGGTAGAAGACACGGTGGATCGCCTCCGCTTCCTCGCCCGCGTACCTGAGATCCCCGGTGGGGTTGCCAATCACCAATGCTGGGCTTCCGGATGCCCCGGCCTCTGGGGGGGTTCGCCCGGTGACCTCGCACAGGGTCCGGGCAGAGGGTGCGTACGAGACCTGCAGGTCCTCCAGCACGTACCGACGGCCCGGCCCTCTGGCCCGCCAGGCGGCATGCCACGGTACGGCACCGAGCGCGCCGAGGGGGATGAGAACGACGGACGGAACACGGGACCGGCCGGGCTGGGCGCCGTGGAAGTCGCCGTTTCCGCAGAACTCCGCCGTCAGTAGTGTCATGACGGACTTCCAGGCCCAGCCGCACAACCGGTCCAGGGCCTCGGCCCTGCGCGGCGGCACCCCGCCCTGGGGTGCGGTCACCGGGCCCGCGTCCCTGCGCGGGTTGCCGCCCGCGCCACCGACGGCCTGGTACGCCGTGAGCTCCTGGGCATCGAGGCGCAGGTCCGGGAGCTCGACCGAGTGCAGTGCCCCGTCGGCCCCGACGATCAGTGCGGCGCCGGGCATCGTCAGGCTCCGCCGCGTCGGCAGCACCAATTCCCCTGTCGGCACTAGGTAGACGAGCGCGTCGGCGCCGAGGGTCCGCAGCGCCCCAGCGATCTCGGTAAAGGTCGGAGTCTTGAGCAGCCTGTTGCGGTACGGCGATGCGGCCAGCACTTTCAGTACCCGGCGGCGCAGCCGCACATCGGGCCCGGTCGGCCGGAGCGCGGATGTGGGCTCGAGGCTGCCGAACGGGCCGGGCTCCGGCTCGAGCGGCACCGGCCCGGCCGTGCTCCACTCCTCGGCCAGCTCGTCCTGGCCGAGCTGCCTCAGCATGTCCGGCACGGTGGCGCTGACCTGCGCCGCGTGCAACATCAAGGCGCGGCCGCTGTCCAGCGCCTGTACCGCGTCATCCAGTTCGCCGTCCAGAACGCACCAGCGGGCGACGTCGAGGCAGGTTTCTTCCATCGCCCTGCTGCCCGCCTCCATGGCGTGACCGGTACCGGATTGGAGAAGGACATTCCAGGCGAGGCCGGACAGCGCGGCGAGGCCGATCTCTCGTGACTCCTCCCCGAGCCGGACGGCTGCCGCCGTCCGGAACTGCGGCATCATCATCGACCGCGAGCGCAGCGCGTCCGCCAGGAGGCTGCCGACGCCGGTCCACATCGGGTGGGCTGGCCCCTGGGCCAAGCGCCTGACCCGACGCAGCAGCGTGATGGCCTGGTCGGTGTGGGCGATGATCTCCCGGCCCGCGGGAGACAGGTGGCTGAGCGGCTTGGGCTCCCAGCGGATGAGACCGGACTGCAAGAGATGAGCGGCGGCAAGCTGGGCCGCGCACCGCATCCAGTGCTCGCTGCCCTCCTCACACAGCTCCAGTGCCTCACGGAGCAGACCGATCGCCTCGGCCATCGCTTCCCGGTCCCCGTCGTCCGCCGCCCCGGCGATCACTTCGACCGCGGTCTGCACCAACGCGTAGGGATCCATCGGATCCGGCCGTTTGCGGGCGTCGAGCCGCGGACGCGGTCCCGGCCAGGCCTGGCCCGTCCGCTGGGCGATCAGGTTCCGGAGCATGATCCGGTTGGTGGCGAGCCACGATTCGGCGCTGTCCCGCCCCGGGTGGTGGCGTGGCAACCGGGCCAGCGCGATCTCCTGCTCGCGGATGTACCGGTCCATTGCCTCCTCGTCCCTGCCGAGGTAGGCCCGGCCGACGCGGAGGCAGGCGATGTAGCAGTTGAGGTACGCCTGGTCGTCCGGCCGGTCGGTCAGGCCCCGCCGGGCTGCGGTCAATTCCTCGATGGAAAAGTCGAGTTCGCCCTCACCACCCCGTAGCCGCGCGTGCTCCGATCGCGCCACCGCGCGGCCGATGTGGAAGCCGGTGGCGGTGGCGGCAGTCGTCCCGTCCATGGCACGGAGCAGGTTGGAGGCCGCGTCGAGATCCTCGACCGCCTTCTCGAGCAGCTCCGGATCGGCGTACGTAGCGGCGGTGTCATGTAACACGACAAGCGCCAGGGCCCCCGTGATGTGCGCCTGCCATTGCGGGTCCCGCACGGTCCGCGCCGCCGCCGCCAGCTCCTGCGCCTGCTCAAGCGTGCAACAGGGTCCGCTCTGCCGCATCAGCGGTACGAGCTGAAGCAGATAGCCGGCGAAGCCCGGGTGGCGCGGGTCGGTGCCAGGCATGCTCCGCCAGTGGGCGTAGTAGAGGTCGAAGGCCGCCGCGGCATCGGCTGTGCCCGCGTGTTCCGCGACCACCGCGCTGAGTTGCCCTGTCGCCGTGCTCCACGCCCGGTCACCGATCACCGTCTTCACGGAGCCCATCAGGGACTCGAGGTCGAAGCGATCAGTCATCCGGACCGCCGCCCCTCACCACTGCGGCACGACGGTACGCACCTGGACCGTCTGCGTGGCCCACTGCCCCGGCCCGCCCGCTTTCTCCGGATGAGCGTCCCTGCTGCTCCGCGCGGGCGCGTCGAACCGAAGCACCCCGTCCGCGTGCCGGAGTGCGGTGCCCCGGCTGTCGAGGGGTGTGAGCGGGTCCCAGCGGTCGAGATGGAAGGGCACGGTGTTCAACTCGCCCTCGCAGACGATCAGCTTCAGCCAGTCCCGGACGAATGCGCCGGGCCTCGGCGGCCTGTGCGCCGGCAGAGACAGCTGCACCGGCCGGTTGTCGAGGGCGTACCCGGTGTGGCCCGGTCCGACGAACCGGCCGTCGTCGAAGAGCCCGGTATGGGAGGCGTAGCTGTCGGCGAGGTCGAGCAGGACGCACCACAGTCGGCGCCCCGTGGTGGCCCGGTGGCGGATCCGTACCGAGACCAGGGGCGGCACGGGGCCGGCGGGCCCGAGGCCGTACTGGCAGACGATCTCTCCGTCGCCGTCGGGCACCAACGGAATGTCGCTGCCCCAGGGCGTGATCTCCAGGCGAACCCGTCCCGTCAGCGGGGAGTGAGGCGCCTCGAGGTCGCGGAGCTGGTGCCAGTGTGTCAGATGAACGAGACAGGCCGCGACCCGGTCCGCGTCCTCGGGCCCTTCCAGCGGCAACGGGGAGACGAACGGAGAGCCGTCGCGCCGCAGCACGTGCGCCTGCCCTCCGCGGGCTTCGATTCGGAACAGCATGGCACTGGCGTCCTCTGGCCGTCCGATGCGTTGCAGTAGCGGGGAGGGCCCGCCACCGGGCCCGGCTTGTGCGATCGCCCGTGCCAGCGCCCGAGCCGCGGCGGGGTCGTCGGGTGCGGACAGGGCGACCGAGGCGGGCGGCACGGCCAGTGCGGAGAGAGCCACCGGGTAGACCTCCGCCGACTTCGGTGACCAGCACACCGGCTCGACGAGGGTGCGCTCCAAGCCCACAGTCGCGGCCCTTACCGTACGGCCCACGGCCGCCGTCCGCTCAGGAGTCCGCCGGGGCGTGTCCGGCCGGGTCACCCGGAACTCGGTGCCCGGCCCCAGTGCCAGGCCGTGGCCGCTGCCGCAGTCGACCTGCCAGCCGTCCTGCCGGTCCTCCCACAATAGGTACGGGCTGGGATTGCGGGCCCCGGCGCCGCCGAGGAACGGCTGGTCGGCGATCCCGCCCGGTTCCGCGGGCGCCAGCGTCGGCCGCTGGTACGTGCAGGAGACCTGCAGCCGGGACCGTGCGGCGGCGTGCACCTCGCGGTACGTCGCGGCCGGGCTCGCCGCCCGCAGTGCGCCCAACAGGGCGTAGCTGAACAGACCATGCGTCCGGCCCTTGAACCGTCCCTCGTAGGAGGGCTGGTCGAGCCGGGTGGCGGCGAGCAACACGTGCTTCGCCGGCTGCTCGGGAATGCGGGCGTCGCGTGCGGCCGCCGCGAACCAGGCGGCGTCGGGGGACGCGAAGCGCGGAGTGAGGTGCCGACCGCGGGTGGCGCCGCCGGCGTAGCAGCAGTCCAGCACCGCGACCGTGTGGACGCCGCCCGCGGCCACCTCGTTGAGGAGCGCGCCGAGGCGCTTGTCGACGAGCAGGCCGTCCGCGCATACGAGTGCCTGATAGCGGCCGGTTGCCTCGGTGTCGAGGTGCGCTCGTTCGGTGGTCGGCTGCTCGGTGCCGTGGCCGGAGAACCAGAACAGCGCCGTGTCCCCCGGTCTCGCCTGTCCGAGGTGGCGTCGGATACCCGCCGCGACAGCGCCCACGGTGGCGTCGCCGTTCAGCAGCTTCCTCAGCTCGAGCCGCCCACCAGCGCGTCGCACCAGCAGTTCCTCGGCGGCCTCCACGTCGTTGAGACACCCGGTGAGCGGCGTGCAACGGTCGGCGGGGTAGGCGTTGATACCCGTGAGGAGTGCGTGGACAGTTCCCATCCGGCCGCCGTTCACCGCTCGGTGTAAACGCGGACTTGTTGCGGTCGCACGATGCGCTCGTCCATCCGGTAGCCATGCCGCACCACTTCGGCGATCTGGCCGTTCTGTTCGGGGGAGAGCGCAGTGATCGTTCCGACGGCTTCCTGTAGGCCGGGGTTGAACGGGCCGCAGGTGACGGGGATGCGGGTCATGCTGTACTTCTCCAGGACAGCCAGCAGTTCCGCGGCGACGGAGCCGGCGAAGGCGTCACCCTGCGCGGCCTGTCGCTCGACCCGGTCGACGAGGAGAACGAGATCGTAGAGCAGCGGCTGCACGATACGGCCCTCAGCGGCGTTGCGCGCCTGGTCGAGCGCCGTCAGCAGACCGTCGAGGCTGCGGCGGGCATCCCGATCGTTGAGCAGCCGACGGCGGAACTGGT
>DATCWZ010000296.1:0-7727 GCA_036566065.1 Streptomyces sp.
CCGTCGGGCACGAGCCAACTCGGCATGCTGACGCTCGATCTCCCGACGCTCCGCCTCCGCCTCCGCGAGCTCCGCCTCAGTGATTTCGCCGTACTCCTGCTCCCACCAGGTCACCGCTTCTCCGAGGCGATCTTGCTCGCGCCTGCGCTCTATAGCGTACGTGACATAGCGGCTGAACCCACCGGGGCCGACCTCGGCACGAATGGCCTCGGCAAGGTCTTCAGGCAGCGTCACGGTGTATTTCTTGGTTGCCATACCATCGATCATACCGATGGTTTTGTGCACGGGCACGCTACTGCCCTTGAGCGATCATCGGGCGTCGCCCTCCGACCACGCCGAGCGGGTAGTCCAGCGGCCATCCTGATCCGCCCGGACGGCTATGTGGGGCTGCGGATCTCGCCGGCGGACGGTCCCGTCATCGGCGCCCGGCTGAACGCGGTCTTCCGGGTGTGATCGCGTGACGAGAGACCGATACGGGCCCGGCAGTCGGCTGCCGGGCCCGCATGCGCGCTGTTCCCGCGCTGTCATGCCACGCGTGTCACCTCAGGGAAAGGACACCACCGTCGACGGAATCGTCGACGTGCCGGAGGTGGGGGAGCCGGTGCTGTTGATCACGTGCTCGTACTGCCCCTGGCCGCCCAGCGACACCACCAGCAGGTCATGGAACTTCACGCCCGACCTGACCGGTGCCTCGAAGCCGTGGTCCTGGCGGATCGTCGGGTCCACGTTGAAGTAGCAGTAGCTGCCCAGCCCCCAGCCCTCGTGGGTAGTGACCGAGTCCCCGACCTTGTACGCCGCGTACCCCTTGACCGTGCCGTTCTGGATCGCGGCCTGGTTGGGGGCGTCGTACGCCTTCTCGTTCTGGAAGAAGATCGTCTTCCCGTTCTCGCCGTACCACTGCACGTCGTACTTGTTGAAGTGCTCGACGAACAGGCCGGTGGCCAGCACGTCGTCGCCGTTCACGCGCAGACCGTAGTCGGAGCGGTTGGTCTCCCAGCCGACCCCGTCACCGTGGTCGGCGCGCCACAGCCAGGTGTGGTCGACGATGGTGTCGTTGTTGTTGATCACCATGCCGGTGGTGGCCTTGCCCGCACCCGCGCCGCCGACGCGGATGAAGACGTCCTGCACGGTGGTCGGGTTCGCCGCGTGGTCGTTGGACGCCCCGTCCGGCCCGACCTGGATGAGCACCGGGGAGTTCTGCGTACCGGCGTCTATCAGCAGACCGGCGAGCTTTACACCGTCCACGTCACCGACCTTGAGCGCCGTCACCCCGTTGTCCGGGACGATCGTCGCCAGGCCCAGGCCGAGGACGACCGTATTGGCGCGGTTGATCTCGATGGGCTCGTTCACGTGGTAGATGCCGGGCGTGAACAGCAGGTGCAGACCCTGGCGTACCGCCGCATTGATGGTCTGCGCGCTCGCGCCGGGCCTGACCACGTAGAACTGGCTCAGCGGGATGGACTCGCCCTGCGGGGTGCCGTTCCACGAGACGCCGCGCGCGTTGGTGCGCTTGGCCGGTACGAAGACCTTGTAGCTGTTGCCGTCCAGGTAGAGGAACGGCTTCTCGCGGGAGACCGGCGTGCTGTTCAGGGTGGTGTACGGAGGGTTCGGGAAGCTCTGCGCGGGCGCGCCCTCGACACCGGAGAACGTCATGTTCCAGACGCCGTTGAGCCAGCCGCCCACCGAACTGTCGCGGGTGTACCACTGCTGCTGCGAGTACGGGCCGACCTGGCCGTCGATCTTGCTGTCGGCGATGTAGCCGCCGCTGGCCCAGCCGTAGCCGTTCGGCGAGAGGTTGAGCCCGCCCTTGACGTGCATACGGCGGAAGGGTGCGGCCTGCGCCACGGCCCAGCGGTCCGTGCCGTTCACGGGGTTCAGGGCCAGGTTCTCCGCCGAACGCCAGAAGTTCTGGGTGGCGTTGCCGTTGAACCAGCCGGCGTCGACCGTCACATCACCGTTGAACGTGGTGTCGTCGGGCTTGAGGCCGAGCCCCGCGATGGAGGTGTAGAAGCCGATCTGCGCGTTGATGTTGTTGTACGTGCCCGGCTTGAACAGCAGCGCGTAGCGCCCGGTGCCGAACTGCGCCGACTCCTGCTGCCGGAACACCGCGTCGACCTTGCCCTGGATGTCCGGGGTCGAGGGGTCGAACACCAGCACGTTGGGTCCGAGGTCACCGCCACCCGGGATCTGCGGGTCGCCGCCACCGGTCGTGCCGTACACCTGGAACTCCCAGAGGGAATAGCCGTAGACGGTGGCACGGGTGGTGCCGGTCAGCCGGACATAGCGGGCGGTGCCCGAGACGGTGAGGGTCTCGGTGCCCCCGGGGCCCGTCGTGGTGGAGTAGGCGGTGCTCCAGTTGCTGTCGTCGGTGGAGAACTCGATCCGGTACGCCGTCGCGAAGGCGGCCTCCCACTTCAGTACGACCTGGCTGACCGTGGCGGAGGAGCCGAGATCGACCTTGATCCACTGCGGGTCGGAGAACGCGCTCGACCAGCGGGTCGCGCTGTCGCCGTCCACGGCGGCGGTGGCCGGGGTGCCGCCGTTCTCCTGGCTGGACGCGGTCACCGTCTTGCCCTGGGAGAGCAGCGAGGGGGCCGCGCTCGCGGCGGTCGACGGGACGAAGGCCAGCAGCGAGACGACGAGACCGGCGACGGCGGCCAGTACGCCGGTCCGCCTCCTGGCTGTTGTGCGGCGGGGTGGTCTGTGCGGGCGCAGGCTGAGAGGAGGTGCGGTCATGGGGGTCTCCTGAGTCGTGGGGGGCGGTGCACGACACGTACGTCCGAGAGCGCTCTCTGACTGCCGGGAATACTCCTCTGATGGATATGGACACGTCAATAGATGTGCGACGAAGCCTGGAACGGCGGGCGTTGACGACAAGAAGTGACGGAGATTCGGTGCGGATTGTCTTTTTGATGCGCGCTCGGTGGTTACTGTGTGTAAGGTCTCGGGCGGTATGAATTCAGAAGGTGATATTTCCCCTGGTGGAGGGCGGTCGCGGCGGCCGTTCGGGTGGCAGGGCTGAGGTGTCGTCAGTGGTGCTGCGTGGGCCTGCGGGCTCTTGAAACCTTTCCCCGGCGTGGCGTGCCCCCCAATGGGTGACATCACTGCCCATCTCACACGGGAAGCCCACAATGTCCCCCGAATGCGGGCCTTTCAAGTGGCGGGGTCCGCGATTTGAGCTGACGGTGGATCACGTCGCATCTGCGAGTCGAGAGCCGGCACGGGGCCGGTCGGCGCAGTCGCGGCGAAAGGAACTGTCTCCATGCGCTCTGCCCGTACTCTGTTCGCGTCGGCCGCTGTCACAGCGGTCCTCGCGGTCTCCGTCCCCACGGCATTCGCCGTAACCTCGGCCGACGGCTGGGGCCAGGACAGCGGCTCCTCGTCGTCGTCCTCCTCATCCGCCACCACCGGTAACAACGACCACAGCGAGAAGTCCGATTCCTGGTCGCACGAGAAGCCGTCCGGCGGCGTCCACGCGGGCGGCGGCGCGATGGCTCTGTCCGGCAGCAGCCTTGCCGCGGGCACGGCCCTGATGCTCGGTGGCATCGGCGCCGGTGCCTACCGGCTGCGTCGCCGCAATGCCGGAGGCGCGGCGGCCTGACGGGTCCGCACCAGCGGTACACGGCACGTCCAGCACATCGCACCCCGTCGCGGCCGCCGTCCCTCACCGGGCGGTGGCCGCGCCGGTTACGGAACACACCGTTTGACGAAACACACCGCCTGACGAAAGGCACCGCTCGAATGGCCGCGCAGCAGCCGTCCGGTTCCGGCCCGGACACCCCCTCGCCCTCCTCCTCCCGCCAGCTCGGCCGTTCCCTGCTGTGGCCCGCCGCGGCCGTGGGGCTGGGTTTCGTCCTGGTCTACAACTCCCTCGACGCCTCCGCAGGGGTCCGGCCCCCGGTCTCCGCCGCTGCCGCTCCCGCCTCGGCGGCGGCCACCGCCCGGTCCTCGGCCGCGGACGCCGACCTGGCACTGCCCCGCTCCGTCCCGGAGCGTCTCTCGATCCCGCGGATCGCGGTCGACGCGCCCTTCACACCCCTCACACTCACATCGAACGGCCAGCTCAACGCGCCGCCGCCGAACGACACCAACCTCGTCGGCTGGTTCGAGGACGGCGCCACACCCGGGGAGCGGGGCACATCGGTCGTCGCCGGCCATGTCGACACCAAGACGGGACCCGCTGTCTTCCTGCTGCTCAGCACGCTCCAGCCCGGCTCCGCGGTGAACATCGCCCGCGAGGACGGCATCGTCGCCACCTTCAAGGTCGACTCCGTGGAGACGTTCAGCAAGGCGAGCTTCCCCGACGACCGCGTCTACAACGACACCGGTTCCGCCCAGCTCCGCCTGATCACCTGCGGAGGCCCGTACGACAAGGAGGCGCAGGACTACAAGGACAACGTGGTGGTGTTCGCCCACCTCGACTCGGCGAAGAAGGCGTGACAACAGGCGTGAAACGTGGCAGTGGCCGGTAGCGGGGCAGTGCCCCGCGGACCGGCCACCCGGCCGTGAGCCAGCCGCGGATCAGCCGGGATCAGTGGATGTTCTCCCGCTCGGCGACGGCGACCTGGTGCAGCGTCCTGCCCGTACGGACCGACCTCGCGTGGTACGGATCCGGCGTGCCCGGGCGGTCGTGCACGGCCTGCCGGTCCTTGGCCTTGATCAGCAGCCACGCCTCGGTGCCCTCGCCGTCGTCCCCCACCCGGAACCGGGTGAGCGCGAACTCGCCGTGCAGCTTGGACCCGTTGAGCCAGAACGTCGCGTGGCCGCGCGCCAGGGACTCCTCGAACGGCAGCGGGGCACCCGCGGGGTCGTGACTGAGCGAGCGGTACGTGCCCTGGTCCCAGACGATGACGGTGCCGCTGCCCTGCTTGTCCAGCGGGATGACGCCCTCGAACTCGGCGTACTCCAGCGGATGGTCCTCGGTAGGCACCGCCAGCCGCTTGTCGTGCGGATTGTCCGACGGGCCGCGCGGCACCGCCCAGGACCTGAGCACGCCGCCCACCTCCAGCCGGAAGTCGAAGTGCATACGCCTCGCGTCGTGAATCTGCACGACGAAACGCCGTGCGTCGTCGCTGGTCACAGCTGGTCCTCCCCTGCCGGTCGCCGCCCGATTCCGTACCTCCACTGTCCCGCCGTACGGGACGGGCCGCACGGTGTTCATGCGCTGGGCATATGACAGATCGCGTTCCCGCCGCCGACGTAGCATGACCCTCATGGAGCAGCGCACACTGGGCAGGACCGGCCGGGACGTATCGGTCGTCGGGCAGGGCACATGGCAGTTCGGCGGGGACTGGGGCGAGGTCCGCGATGCCGACGCCTTCGCCGTCCTGGACGCCGCCGTCGAATCCGGGGTCACCTTCTTCGACACCGCCGATGTGTACGGCGACGGCCGCAGCGAACAGCTCATCGGCCGCTTCCTCAAGGACCGGCCGGACGCGGGCGTCTTCGTCGCCACCAAGATGGGCCGGCGCGCGGACCAGGTGCCGGAGAACTACGTCCTCGACAACTTCCGTACGTGGAACGACCGCTCACGCGCCAACCTCGGCGTCGACACGCTCGACCTCGTACAACTGCACTGCCCGCCCACCGCCGTCTACACCTCGGACGCGGTGTACGACGCGCTCGACACCTTGGTCGCCGAGCAGCGGATCGCCGCGTATGCCGTGAGTGTCGAGACCTGCGCCCAGGCCCTCAAGGCCATCGCAAGGCCCGGTGTCGCCGGCGTCCAGATCATCCTCAACCCGTTCCGCCTCAAGCCGCTGGACGAGGTGCTCCCGGCGGCCGTCGCGGCGGGCGTCGGCATCATCGCGCGCGTCCCGCTCGCCTCCGGGCTGCTCTCCGGCAAGTACACCGCGGACACCGTTTTCGCCCCCGGCGACCATCGTACGTACAACCGCCACGGCGAGGCGTTCGACCAGGGCGAGACCTTCTCCGGTGTCGAATACGCGACCGGTGTCGCCGCCGCCGCGGAGTTCGCCGGGCTCGCCCCCGAGGGCGCCACACCGGCGCAGACCGCGCTGCGCTGGATCATCCAGCAGCCCGGTGTCACGAGCGTCATTCCCGGCGCGCGGTCCGTGGAGCAGGCCCGCGCCAACGCGTCGGCGGCCTCGCTCCCCCCGCTCCAGCAGAGCACGCTGGACGCCGTACGCGACCTGTACGACCGCCGGATCCGCGCGGAGGTCCACTCGCGCTGGTGAACCGGGTGAGGGCCCGGTTCAGTCGTCGTCCTGGTCCTCGTCGCCGCCCTGGTGCCCGGCCTTCTTTTGCTTGTCGTCGTGCTGCTTGCCGTTCTGCTTGTCGCCCGGCCCGGCGGGCGCGGCCGACTCGGCACCGGCCGTGGGAGAGACACCGGCCGTGGGAGAGACACCGGGCCCCGGGGAGTCGGTGGCCCCGGAGTCCGGGGAGAACAGGACCGTACCCAGATAGACGGCGGCCACGAACGCGATCGCCCCGGCGATGGCACTCGCCACCCGGGGCCGGTACCTGATCGCCTCCCCCGCCGTACGTCTGCGGGCCGCACCCGGCCTGGTGGACCTGGACGGGGGAGTGGCACGCCGCCGCCCCGTGGACTGAGGCAGCCGGTGGGTCGAACCGGTGGAGGGCGAGGCCGAGGAGGACCGGGCGGGCGCGGCGCCGGAGCGGGGCGCGGCGACATGCCGGGGCATCGGCTCCGTACGCCCGCGCCAGGCGTCCGTACGGAACCAGTCGGCGGCCTGCTGCGCGCTGGGCCGGTCCTCGGGCTTCTTCGCGAGCAGGCCCAGCAGATACGAGTCGAAGGCGGGCGAGATGTCGATGCCTCGCTGCCGCACCGGCACCGGAGGCGTGTCCACGTGCTGGTAGAGCGTCGCCGTCGCCGTGTCCGAGCGGAACGGCGGCTGGCCGACGAGGAGCTGGTAGATGACACAGCCGAGGGAGTACATGTCCGACGCGGAATCCGCTGTGTGGCCCAGCGCCCGCTCGGGGGCCAGATAGAGGCTCGTGCCGACGATCTGCCCGGCCGTGGTCAGCGCGGTGGAGGGGTCGTCGACGAACTGGGCTATCCCGAAGTCGCCGATCTTCACGGTCCCTTCGGCGTCCAGCATCAGGTTGCCCGGCTTGATGTCACGGTGGACGATGCCCTGCCGGTGGGCGGCGGCCAGGCCCGCGGCCGCCTGGCCCGCGATCCTGGCGACCTGCGCGGGGTCGACGGACTCCTGGGTGGCGAGCACATCCCCGAGGCTTCTGCCCTCGACCAGCTCCATCACCAGGAAAAGGCGGTCCTCCCAGGCGCCGAAGTCGAACACGGCCACCACATGGGGGTGGCTCAGCCGGGCGGCGGTCTGAGCCTCCAGCCGGAACCGGGCGGTCGAGGAGGCGTCGGCCTTGTCGGCCAGCAGCAGCTTCACGGCCACGGCTCTGCCCAGCACCTCGTCCGTCGCGCGCCACACCTCACCCATGCCGCCGCGGCCGATGGGGGACATCAACCGGTACCGACCAGCTACCAGCACCTGTGCACACCAATCTCGAACTGGGGCCCGCTCCGACAGCCGCGTCAGCGACCTCATCGGGCCCATCGGCTCGGGGCGGGGTGGGGGGCGCGCGGCATGATCAGGATATCCGGCCGCCGGGCCGCCGTTCGCACGGCCGTCGGCCGCCGCGGGAGAATCCGGCCATCTGTCTGCGTACGGCCCGGAATTGCCCCCTGACGCCCGGTCAGGTGCCGCCGGGGCCCGGCCGGACGCGGCGGG
>DATCWZ010000360.1:0-2489 GCA_036566065.1 Streptomyces sp.
GTACCGGTCGCACTCGACAGAATGAGCGGCGTGTCCGAAAAGGGTTGTTTTCGATCGGCAGTGTAGAACGGGAGATGTGACGGCAATGATGGGAAATCTCCAGCTCCGACGTGGTTTCGCCGTCCCCGCGTCGGGCGGTGCGCCGTGACCCGTACCCAGCAGGCGCGCCCCGACGCCGCCGCATCCCGCACCCTCGGCAAGGCCGCCGACGAGAACTTCCCCGTGGCCCCATTCTTCCTGCCACGCGCCTGGCGCGACGACCTGATGGCCGTCTACGGCTACGCCCGCCTCGTCGACGACATCGGCGACGGCGATCTCGCCCCCGGCGGAGCCGACGCCCGTCACCTGGGTCTGGAGCCGGGGCAGAGCGAGGACCGGTCCGCCCTGCTCGACGCCTTCGAGGCGGACCTGCGTCGCGTCTTCGCCGGCACCGGCGAAGGCCCCCGCCACCCCCTGCTGCGCGCACTGCGCCCCACCGTGCGGCACTGCGCGCTCACCCCCGAACCGTTCCTCGGACTCATCGAGGCCAACCGGCAGGACCAGAAGATCCGCCGTTACGGGACGTACGAGGAGCTCCTCGCCTACTGCGAGCTCTCCGCCAACCCCGTCGGCCGCCTCGTCCTGGCGATCACCGGCACCGCGAGCCCCGAACGGATCCGCCGCTCCGACGCCGTATGCACGGGGCTGCAGATCGTCGAGCACCTCCAGGACATCGCGGAGGACCTGGGCCGCGACCGTATCTACCTGCCGGCCGACGACATGGCCCGCTTCCGCGTCGCCGAATCCGATCTGGCCGTGCCCTCGGCGGGCGCGTCGGTGCGCGCCCTGGTCGCGTACGAAGCGGAACGCGCCCGGTGCCTGCTGAATGAAGGCACCCCCCTGGTGGGTAGCGTCAACGGCAGGCTCAAGCTGCTGCTCGCCGGATTCGTCGCCGGGGGGCGGGCCGCGCTCGCCGCCATCTCGGCCGCCGGGTTCGACGTACTGCCCGGACCGCCCGGACCCACGACGCCCCGCCTGCTGCGCGAAGTGGGAGTCGTCTTGCGAAGAGCGCGTAGAGAGGGGTGAGCCGGACCATGGAGGGACAGACGGCGTACATGTCGGCACCGGTGCAGGCCGCGTACAGCTACTGCGAGGCCGTCACCGGACAGCAGGCCCGTAACTTCGCGTACGGCATCAGACTGCTGCCGTACGAGAAGCGGCAGGCCATGTCGGCGCTGTACGCCTTCTCCCGTCGGGTCGACGACATCGGCGACGGTGAGCTGGCCCCGGAGACCAAGCAGGCCCGCCTCGAAGGTACCCGCCGGCTGCTGGGCCGGATCCGGGACGGCGCGGTCGCCGAGGACGACACCGACCCGGTGGCCGTCGCGCTCGCCGACGCCGCCCACCGGCTGCCCCTGCCGCTCGCCGGGCTCGACGAGCTCATCGACGGCGTGCTGATGGATGTGCGCGGGGCGACCTACGAGACCTGGGACGAACTCAAGGCGTACTGCCGGTGTGTCGCCGGCGCCATCGGGCGGCTCAGCCTGGGCGTTTTCGGTACGGAACCGGGCGCGCCCGGCTCCGACCGGGCCGCCGAGTACGCCGACACCCTCGGCCTGGCACTGCAGTTGACCAACATCCTGCGCGACGTACGTGAGGACGCGGGCAACGGGCGTACGTATCTGCCCGCCGACGACCTCGCCAAGTTCGGCTGCGCGGCGGGCTTCCACCGGGCCACCCCGCCCGAGGGCTCCGACTTCGCCGGTCTTGTGCACTTCGAAGTGCGCCGCGCCAGAGCCCTGTTCGCCGAGGGCTACCGCCTGCTGCCGATGCTGGACCGGCGCAGCGGCGCCTGCGTCGCGGCCATGGCCGGGATCTACCGGCGGCTCCTCGACCGTATCGAGCGCGACCCCGAGGCCGTCCTGCGCGGCCGGGTCTCGCTGCCGGGACACGAGAAGGCGTACGTCGCGGTGCGCGGCCTCTCCGGGCTCGACGCGCGGTACATCTCGCGGCGGACCGCCAGAGGGCGGGTCCGGTGAACCGCGCGGCGGAGGACCGGCGGCGGACGCCTGGCGGAAGGGGGACGCATGAGTGACCGTCAGCCCGCGTCCTCGCACGCCGTGGTCATCGGCGGCGGACTCGCGGGCGTCACCACCGCCCTGCGGCTCGCCGACTCGGGGCTCGGCGTGACCCTGCTGGAGGGCAGACCCCGCCTCGGCGGGCTCGCCTTCTCCTTCCGCCGTGGCGAGCTGAGCGTCGACAACGGACAGCATGTCTTCCTGCGCTGCTGCACCGCCTACCGCTGGTTCCTGGACCGGATCGGCGGCACCCGTCTCGCACCCCTGCAGGACCGGCTCGACGTACCGGTGCTGGACATCGGACGGCGCGGGGCGCCCGCGCTCGGCAGGCTGCGCCGCAACAGCCTGCCCGTACCGCTGCACCTCGCCGCGGGACTCGCCGCCTATCCGCACCTCTCGCTCGCGGAGAAGGCGGGCGTCGGGCGTGCCGCG
>DATCWZ010000258.1:0-4149 GCA_036566065.1 Streptomyces sp.
CGGCATCGACCTCGACCAGTGGAAGCACGGCGAGTGGAAGAACTGGGACAAGGACAAGTGGCTGCGTGAGGCCAAGGATTACGTCAACCCGGTCATCGAGGGCCTCTGGGACCCGCAGAGAATGCGGGATGCCGACCAGTCGCCGGAGCAGCCGGTCGAGAACGACATCTCGGGCGACGCGGGCGTGACGGACCCCACGCCCGCGCCGGTCGAGGCGACCGGGGTGCCGACGCCGTATCACGAAGCGGCCCCGGCGTCCGGCAAGCTGTTCTTCGACGGGCCCGAGGGCTCCATGGTCTGTTCGGCGACCGTGGTGCAGGACCCGGCCCACCCCGGCAAGTCCGACATGGTGTGGACCGCGGGCCACTGTGTGCACGCGGGCAAGAAGGGCGGCTGGTACCGCAACATCGCCTTCGTCCCCTCGTACAACGACAGCGGCCTGCCGACGGCTCAGCTGGCGAACGCTCCCAGGGAGAAGGTCGCCCCGTACGGCGTGTGGTGGGGTCAGTGGGCGCAGACGTCCCAGCAGTGGATCGACGAGGGCGCGTCGACCGGCGGCCAGGGGGCTCCGTACGACTTCGCGGTGCTGCACGTCACGCCGGAGAAGGGTGCGACGGGCAAGTCGCTTGAGGAGACCGTCGGTTCGGCGTTGCCGGTCGAGTTCAACGCTCCGGCCGTCCCGCGGATCTCCGCGATGACGGCGACCGGCTATCCGGCGGCGCCGCCGTTCGACGGCCAGCGGGCGCTCCGGTGCGAGGACAGGCCCGGCCGTCTCTCCGTCCTCCGGAACGAGCCCACGATGTACCGCATCGGCTGCACGATGACGGGCGGTTCCTCCGGCGGCGGCTGGGTCGCGACGGGGACGGACGGCAAGCCCGCGCTGGTCTCCAACACCTCCATCGGCCCGGTGCGGGCGGGCTGGCTGGCCGGGCCCCGGCTCGGCGAGGAAGCGCGGGGCGTGTACGACGCGGTCAGCGAGAAGTACGCGGGCCAGTAGGCCGCACAGACCGAAAGGCCCGGCCTTCTCGTCCCGTCGGGGCGGGGAGGCCGGGCCTTTCGGTAGTCAGTGCCGTCGTACGTCAGTGGGCCGCCAGTACGAACACGGCGAGTTCGGCCGCCAGTTCCTCGTGCACCCGCGCCGTGAGCAGCGTGCCCTCCGCGGTGTGCTCCTCGGAGATCACCTCGCCCTCGGCGTGCACCCGGGAGACGAGCCCGCCCTGGATGTACGGCACGAGTGCCTCGATCCCGACGGACGGCCTCGGCAGCTCGGCGTCGATGAGCGCGAGCAGCTCGTCGATGCCCGCGCCGGTGCGGGCCGACACGGCGATCGCGTGCTTCTCGATGCGCAGCAGCCGCTGCAGTACGAGCGGGTCCGCGGCGTCCGACTTGTTGATCACCACGATCTCGGGCACGTCCGTCGCGCCGACGTCGCTGATCACCTCGCGGACCGCGGCGAGCTGCTCCTCCGGGGCCGGGTGCGAGCCGTCCACCACGTGCACGATCAGGTCGGCCTCGCCGACCTCCTCCATGGTGGAGCGGAACGCCTCGACGAGGTGGTGCGGCAGATGCCGCACGAACCCGACGGTGTCGGCCAGGGTGTAGATCCGGCCGCTCGGCGTCTCGGCCCGGCGCACGGTCGGGTCCAGCGTGGCGAACAGCGAGTTCTCCACGAGGACGCCCGCGCCGGTGAGCCTGTTGAGCAGCGAGGACTTGCCCGCGTTGGTATATCCGGCGATCGCGACCGACGGCACCCTGTTGCGCTTGCGCTCCTGCCGCTTGATCCGGCGGCCGGTCTTCATCTCCGCGATCTCCCGGCGCATCTTCGCCATCTTCTCGCGGATACGGCGCCGGTCCGTCTCGATCTTGGTCTCACCGGGGCCGCGGGTCGCCATGCCGCCGCCACCGCCGCTGGAACCGCCACCGCCCATCTGCCGGGACAGCGACTGGCCCCAGCCGCGCAGCCTGGGCAGCATGTACTGCATCTGCGCCAGCGACACCTGCGCCTTGCCCTCCCGGGACTTGGCGTGCTGGGCGAAGATGTCGAGGATCAGCGCGGTCCTGTCGACCACCTTCACCTTGACGACGTCTTCCAGGTGGATGAGCTGGCCGGGGCTGAGCTCTCCGTCGCAGACGACGGTGTCGGCGCCCGATTCGAGCACCAGGTCGCGGAGCTCCATCGCCTTGCCCGAGCCGATGTAGGTGGCCGGGTCCGGCTTGTCGCGCCGCTGGTAGACCGCGTCGAGCACCTGGGCTCCGGCCGTCTCGGACAGGGCGGCGAGCTCGGCGAGGGAGTTCTCCGCGTCATGCACGCTGCCCGAGGTCCAGACGCCGACCAGCACCACGCGCTCCAGGCGCAACTGCCGGTACTCGACCTCGGTGACGTCCTCCAGCTCGGTGGAGAGACCGGACACGCGCCGCAGAGCGGCACGGTCGGAACGGTCGAGCTGGTCGCCGTCCCGTGCCTCGTCGATCCGGTGGCTCCACGCGACGTCCTCTTCCATCAGGGCGTCGGCCCGGAGGCTTTCGGTGCGGCTCTCGGTGACGTTCGCCGGGGCGCTGTGCGCATTCCGCGCGTCCTGGGAAACAGGAGAGGAGGAGGTCATTGGATCCTTACGTCGAGAGGATTCGTTGCAACCGTCACAACGTGTGACATCGCCGGAACATTCCCATGGAGCCCGATAGTGACACGGTACGGCCGCACCCGTCACCGGGTTTTGCGGTCACTTCGCGGCGGGCCGGACGCTGCGCCAGTCCGGGTGCCCGGGCATCGGCGGCGTCTTCTTCCCGTACAGCCATCCCTTGAAGAACCCGGTCAGGTCCCGGTCCGAGATCCGTGACGCCAGCCGGGTGAACTGTTCCGTGGTCGCCGACTCGTCGCGGTACCTGTGCGCCCATGCCCGCTCCAGCCGGCCGAAGGCCGCCGCGCCGATCTCCTGGCGCAGCGCGTACAGGACGAGCGCGCTGCCGTCGTACACCACGGGGCGGAACAGGCTGATCTTGTGGCCCGGGGACGGCGGGTCGGGGTGCGCCGGAGGGCCGCCGTCGGCCCGCCAGGTGTCGGACCAGGTGTACGCGTCCCGCATCCTGCTCTCCAGCGACTGCTTCGCGTGATCCTCGGCGTACCGGGCCTCGTACCAGCTCGCATGACCCTCGTTGAGCCAGAGGTCGGACCAGGACCGGGGTGTGACGCTGTCGCCGAACCACTGGTGGGCCAGCTCGTGGACCATGACCGATTCGACGTACCACGTCGGATATCCCGGCTCGCTGAACAGCGAGCGTTCGAACAGCGAGAGCGTCTGGGTCTCCAGTTCGAAGCCGGTCTCGGCGTCGGCGATCAGCACTCCGTACGTCCCGAACGGGTACGGGCCGGCCTGTTTCTCCATCCAGGCGATGTGCTCCGAGGTCTTCCGGAGCCAGGGCTCCAGCTCCTTGCGGTGCGCGGCGGGCACCACATCGCGCAGGGGCAGCCCGCCGGGTCCGGTGCGGCGGAGGACGGCGGAGCGGCCGAGGGAGACCTGGACGAGTTCGGTGGCCATCGGGTGTCCGGTGCGGTAGGTCCAGGTCGTCGTGGCGCCGCGCGTCTTCTTTCCGGCGGGCAGGCCGTTGGCGACGACGGTCACCTTCTTCGGTGCGGTGATGCGGAAGGTGAAGTACGCCTTGTCCGCCGGGTGGTCGTTCGACGGGAAGACCCGGTGCGCGGCGTCGGCCTGGTTGGCCATGGCGAGACCGTCGGCCGTACGCACCCAGCCGCCGGTCTCCGCGTTCCCCGTCGGATCGCTTGTGTGCCGGACGGTGATGCGTACGGGAATGCCCGCCGGAAGTCTCGCGGGCGCGCGGATCACCAGGTCCTCGTCCTTTCGGGTGAAGCCGGACTTCAGGCCGTTGACCTCGACCGAGCGGACAGTGCCGTGGGAGAAGTCGAGGTTGACCCGGTCCAGCGGAGCGGTCGTCCGCGCCAGGATCCGGGTGACGGCGTCGAGGGGCTTGGTGTTGCCGCCGCGGTAGGTGAGGGCGATGTCGTACGAGAGGACGTCGTAGCCGGGGTTGCCCAGCGTGGGGAAGAGCGGATCACCGATGCCGAGCGCCACGGGCGCGGGCAGGGGCAGGGCGGCGGCGACGAGGGCGGCCGACGCGGTGGCCAGCAGGACG
>DATCWZ010000493.1:0-5703 GCA_036566065.1 Streptomyces sp.
CGCGGCACCGCGAGCCGATGCACCGCGAGCCGCCGCACCGCAAGCCGAACCCGGCAGCACCGCCGGACGCGCCCGCCCCGGGCCCGGAGCGGGCCTCGCCTATCTCGACCGCAAGCGGGGAATCCAGGCCCGGCGGGAACAACTCCAGGAAGCGGCCCTCCGTATCGCGGACACCGTGGACGCCGAGTTCCAGAACCTGGCCGCCGCCGCTCGCAGGCTGCGCGTGCACGGCCCCGAGCTCGCCGGGGAACGCCGCGTCCAGGTGCTCAACGCCACGTACCTGGTGGCGCGGGAGCGGGCCGACAGCCTCGTGCCGCTGACCAGGACCCTGCGGGACACCACGGGCGCGGACATCGAACTCTCGGGCCCATGGGTTCCGTACTCCTTCGTCGGCGAGGTGTAGACATGGCGCGCGAAGAGGTGGTCCCCTGGGACACCCCCGGACCCTTGGCCGGGCCCATCGGGGTGCCCCTCGTCGACCTGCTCGACCGGGTCATGGCGACCGGCGTGGTGATCAGCGGGGATCTGGTGATCGCCATCGCGGAGGTCCCGCTGGTACGGCTCTCCCTGCACGCTCTGCTGTCCTCGGTCAGCGAACGCGTTCCCGCGCCCTGGGCGGACGGAGGCCCGCTGTGACGGCCTCGCGGCTGGACATGGACCCGGACCAGTTGGGGCGGGACCTCGTCGCCCTGGTGCTCACCGTGGTGGAACTGCTGCGTCAGTTGATGGAGCGCCAGGCCATCCGGCGCATCGATCAAGGAGACCTCAGTGACCGGCAGATCGACGAGATCGGGACCACGCTCATGCTGCTTGACCAGCGCATGACGGAGCTCTGCGAGCAGTACGGGGTGCGCCCGGAGGACCTCAATCTGGACCTCGGACCGCTGGGCACTCTGCTGCCCCGCGACTGAGGACGGCCGCCCCGGGCGCCACACGTCAGGCGGCCGCTCCCGCCGGTCCGAGACGGACGGGAAGAGCGGCCGGGCTGGCCGAGATCAGCGAGGGCAACGGTACGAGGTCGCTCTCGGGCACACGCAGCGACAGCTCGGGGTAGCGGGCGAAGATCCGCTCCAGCGCTGTGGCCGCTTCGAGCCGGGCCAGCGGCGAGCCCAGGCACATGTGCACGCCGTGTCCGAAGGCCAGGTGCTCCTTGTCCAGCCGAAGGACGTCGAAGGCGTCGGCGTCGTCCCCGTACCGCTCCGGATGGCGGCCCGCCGCGGCGTACGAGGCGAGGATGGCCTCGCCCCGGGCGATGACGGTGCCGTCGCGCAGCTCGATGTCCTCGACCGCGTAGCGCAGCGGCAGATGGGCGACCGGGGCGTCCCGGCGCAGGGTCTCCTCCACCACATCGGTCCATGCCGCCCGGCCCTCGCGGACGGTGGCGAGCTGGTCGGGGTGGGTGAGCAGATTGCGGAGCGCATTGATGATCAGGGCGACCGTGGTCTCGAAACCGGCGCTGATGACCAGCAGCAGCGTGTCGGTGAGCTCGTTGTCGGTCAGCGCGTTGTTGTCGTCGTCGCGCTCGGAGATGAGGAAGGTGATCAGGTCCTCGCCGGGCTGCTCACGCTTGAGCGCGATGAGCTCCCTGAGCAGGGTGTACAGCGCGGCGGTATTGGCGGCCTGCTCCTCGGGGCTGAGCGTGGTCGCGAAGACCGTCTCGACCAACTGGCGCATCCTGTCCTCGAGTCCGCTGGGCACACCCATGAGGCTGCAGATCACCATGATGGGCAGCGGATAGGCGAACTCGGCCCGCAGATCGACCGTCTCCGTGCCGTGCCCGGCGAGGCGGTCCAGCAGACGGTCGGTTATCTCCTCGACCGCCGGGACCATGGCCCGGGTGCGGCGGGCGGTGAACGCGCCCTGGACCAGGCGGCGCAGGCGGCGGTGCTCGTCGCCGTACGCGGTGAACATGTTCTGCACCGCGACCCAGATGGCCAGCGGCCATGTCGCGACGGCCTGTTCGAAAGCGGGCCAGTGCCGGCGGGGGTCCTTGGAGACACGTGGGTCGTTCAGCAGTTCCCTGAGTACGCCGGGGTGACTGACCGACCACGCCTGGACGCCGAGGATGTCGACGCGACTGGCCGGGCCGCGGTCGCGCAGTTTCGCGTCCTCGCCGACACGGTCACGACCTGCGGGATCCAGTACGTAAACGTCGTGCATGGTGGTGGGGCCTCCTGAAGCGTTCGGTCGGCAGATCGGTTCTGCGGACCCGACAGAGGGCGGCATACCCGCTCCCCGGCCCGATGATGTGGCGAAGAGGCCCGCGACGGCGGATGCCCCGGGAAGTGGCCGGAACTGATCGGCTAGGCAGGCACGCAGAACCGGCGGTCCTTCAGCCACTGACCGAACCAGTCGCTCAGCGGGACGGTAACGCACCACTCGTTATCGTTCGGCTCCGGCGCGGGCACGGTCGGCGTGGGCTTGTCCGGCTTCGGCGTCGGCGAGGGCGGCTCCGTGGGGGCTCCCGGCGTCCGGGTCAGCATCTCGCGGTAGACACGCGAGGACTCGGGGTTCTCGGAGCACTGCCACACACCGTGCGGGCAGTAGTCGGTGATCGTCTGGTACAGCGGCTTGTGCTGGTCCATCCACTCCAGCATGCCCCGCATGTACGCGGGGTTGTCGCCGTTGCGGAACAGGCCCCATTCCGGGAACGAGATCGGCTTGTGGTGCTCCGCCGCGAAATCGGCCTGCTTCTGCAGCCCGTACGGTTCGCTCACCTGTTCCTCGAACGTCCGCGCAGGCGGTTGGTCGTAGGAGTCCATGCCGATGATGTCGACGACATCGTCGCCGGGGTAGCAGTCGGTCCAGGGGACGGCGTCCAGGCCGCGGCTCGGCGCGAAATCGAAGCGGAACCGCTGCCCGGGCACCTGGCGCATGGTGGCGACGATGCGGTTCCAGTACGCCTTCCACGCGGCCGGGTCCGGGCCGCAGCGGTGCGTGTACGTGGTGCCGTTCATCTCCCAGCCGAGGACGATCACCGTGTCCGGGATGCCCAGCCCCACCAGCCGTTCGGCCAGTTTCCGGAAGTGCTGGTCGTAGGCGCCGCCCGCGCCGGCCCGCAGCATGCGGCGGACCTCGGCATCCGGGACACCGGCCTCGTTCCGCTCCAGCATGGGCGTGTTCAGGACGAACATCCGGTCATCCGCCGCCCGCCGCCAGTCCGCCCAGGCGCGCAGGAACCCCGGGCTGCCCTCGATGTTCACCCACAGATCGCCGGGCAGATAGCTGTGCCCCACGCGCACTTCCCTGCCGCCCAGCCAGCGTGACAGGCCCACCAGCCGGCGTACGCCCGTGGGTCCGTAGCCCACATAGGCGCCGACGGCGGTGGTCGCGGCGTCGCTCACTCCGAGCGGTGACGGGCCCTTGTTCGCATCGGAGTCCGACACGCCCTGCCGGACGAGCGCGCCGCCGACGAGGAGGCCGAGCACAGCCGTTCCGATGCAGGCATTGACCAGAGGGCGTTGTGCGGTCACGGGCTCCTCCTCGACTGCGGCGTACCTCCGACGATTCCGACAATAGGGAGAAAAGCTCATCAATGGGCCATGCGAAGGCATGGAAGTAGCCCATTGGCGATACGCCGCGACCGCCGACGGCCCATTCGGGTGAGAAACGACGAGACGTCATGGCCGGCCGAAGGTGAACGGCAGCGAACGGACGCGGTTGTCGAAATTCGAGTCGACCAGCACCGGCTGACCGGCCGTTCGTACGTCGGGGAGCCGGGTGAGCAGCGCGTGGAAGAGCGCCTTCATCTCCAGCTTCGCCAGATGCGCGCCGAGACAGTGATGCGGTCCGCCCCCGCCGTACCCCAGATGCGGATTGGGGGAGCGGGTGATGTCGAACGCGTCGGGGTCGGTGAACACCGCCTCGTCGCGGTTCGCCGACGCGTAGAGCAGCATCACCTTCTCGCCGGGCACGAAGGCCCGGCCGCCCAGGGTATGTTCGGCCGTGACCGTACGGCGGAACTGGATGATCGGCGTGGAGTGGCGGACGATCTCGTCCACCATGCCGTCGGCGTACCGGTCGAAATCGGACTCCAGCAGTGCGCGCTGCTCCGGGTGGCCGGTCAGCAGGCACATCCCGTGGGCGATCGCGTTACGCGTTGTCTCGACACCGGCGACCAGCAGCAGCGAGAAGAACGACCCCAGCTCCCGCGAGGACAGTGCCTGCCCGTCGATGTCTGCGCACACCAGCGCCGAGATCAGATCGCCGGTGGGCTCACGGCGGCGCTCCCGCGCGAGCCCGGCCATCACGAACTGCATACGGGCCAGCGAACGCAGCCCCCGCCCCGGCACCCGCAGCCGTGCCAGGCCGCGCCGCCGGACGCCGACATACTCCGAGGCGTGATCGATCTGCGCGGCGATCTCGGCGCGGCTGCGGCCGGGGATGCCCATGAGTTCGCAGATGGCCTCGAACGGCATCCGCGGGGCAGCCGACGCCATGAAGTCGCCCGGGCCCTGCGCGATCACCTCGTCCACCAGACGATCGGCGATCCTGCCGATGGTCTCCTCGGTGTCGGCGAGCAGCCGCGGCGTGAACGCGCGCGAGACGATTTTCCGCAGCGTGGCGTGCTCGGCGCCGTCCATATTGACCATGGAGTTCCCGAACACGGCCTTCGCCCAGCGAGCCGGTTCCGGAGTGGTGACCCCCGGTGCGCTGGCGAAGACCTGCGGCAGCCGGCTCGCCGCCCTGACATCCGCGTGCCGTACCAGCGCGCAGAACGCCTTGCGCGACGAGCCCGTACGCGGGGTGAACGTGACCGGTGTGCCGAGTTCCCGCAGTCGGGCGAACGCGTCCAGCCGTTCGGCCCGGGGGAGCCGCCAGAACGCCGGGTCGGCCAGATCCGCATCCGCCGGACGCCGCGTGCGGCCGGTGACGTCCGCGGACACCTGCAACGGCATGTTCATCGCACAACCTCCGGGAGCTCGGACGTCCATGCTGACCCGGGCCGTACCGCCGGGCGGTTGACGCGGCCGTGTCGGGCGCCCGATTTCCCACGGTCGCGCCATTCCCGTACGAGAACTGTTTGTCTGTCGCCTCGTTGTCACCACGGGCGGCGTCAACAAGGAACGACGAGGTGCACCCCCGCAGGAGTGACGAGAGGCAGGTATGTCCACCATGGGTCTGACCACAGGCAGGACCGGCACCACGGTACGCGGACCGGCCCGCCGGTTCGTGCTGCGTACCGCCTTCGCCGTCACGGTGACCGCCGGAACGGCCGGGGCGCTTTTGCCGGTACTCACCCGCGACCCGGGCACCGGGTCCCGGTCGCGTACGGGGAGCGCCGGCGGCCAGGACACGGATTCCGGCAAGAACGGTGTCCGGGGGCTCGAACGGTTCGCCGAGACATACCGCGGCCGCCTCATCGAGGGCGCGGCGACGCCCATGGTGCGGGCCGGGGCCCCGGGCGCGTACCCACCGGACATCGGCGTCCGTATCGACGGACGGCCCCTGCATGTGATGAGACGGGTCGACGGCAGCTATCTGAGCAGCGTCAACCACTTCGAGTCGTTTCCGACGCTGCTGGAAACGGCACGCGCGGCGGTCGATGTCATCGGCTCCGCACAACTGGCCATGATCCCCCCGCACAGCATCTGAACCCAGAGGACGGGCACGCGTGTACAGCCGCAAGAATCAGCGCGATCTCACGCGCACGGAGAAGAAGCGCCTGGTGGAGGCCATCCTGGAGCTGAAGCGCTCCGGACG
>DATCWZ010000503.1:0-2794 GCA_036566065.1 Streptomyces sp.
CCCGCCGCGGCGAGCTCACCGAGGGGCAGCGCTGGTGCGCGCGGGCCGTCGAGCTGGGTCCCGCAGAGGTGGCCGAGCGGGCCGCACGGCTGCTGGAGGCGCTGCACCAGGAGCTCACCGCTTAGCGGGGCCCGGCCCGCAGCCTTGCAGGTCAGCGGCCTTGCGTAATCAATTTGCACCCGGTCGCCGGGGTGCCGTACTGTTGCAGTCACAACGACGCGGGGTGGAGCAGCTCGGTAGCTCGCTGGGCTCATAACCCAGAGGTCGCAGGTTCAAATCCTGTCCCCGCTACTGCACGACAGAGGCCCGGATCCTTTCGAGGATCCGGGCCTCCGTCGCGTTTCGTGCCCCGGTCAGGCGGCGATGTTCAGGCGGTGGCGGCGCAGTCCGGGCAGAGCCCCCGGTATGTCACCTCGACGTTCGACACGGTGAAGCCGAAGCGCTCCCCAGCGGGCAGATCCGCGAGCGGGTCCCCCGACGGATGTACGTCACGGATGGTGCCGCATCGCGCGCAGACCAGGTGGTGGTGGGGGCGGTGCGCGTTCGGGTCGTACCGTTTGGCGCGGCGGTCGGTGGACACCTCGATGACCTCGCCGAGGGAAACCATCTCGCCGAGCGTGTTGTACACGGTGGCGCGGGATATCTCGGGCAGTCGGCCGGCGGCCCTCGCATGGACCTCGTCCGCCGTCAGATGCACATGCTCCCCGTCAAGCACCTCGGCCACGACACGCCGCTGCGCCGTCATGCGCCAACCGCGCCCGCGAAGTCGTTCCAGGAGGTCACTCATGGTTCCAGGGTAACAGTGGCCGACCAACTCCCGAACAGGTGTGACTTTGGATGACTACTTGACTTGGACAGGGTCCACCATAGGATCGGTTACGGCCCACAGGCCTGCGGGCGACTCGGGCGCGCGGCCGACTCACGCCCGCGCCCGCGCTCCCGCTTCCCGGGGATCAGAGTGCCGGTTCGGCGGTGCGGTGTCTGACCGGTGCCCAGCAGCGGATGATGTCGCGTACGGAGACGATCCCCACCGGACCGTCGCCGTCCAGCACGATCAGGTGCCGGAACCCGCCGTGCGTCATGGCCGCAGCGGCCTCCTCAAGGGTCCAGGCCGGCGAGGCGAAGACCACGTCCGACGTGGTGTGGGCAGACGCGGTCTCGGCGTCGGGATCCAGTCCCGCGCCGACCGCGTTGAGGATGTCGCGCTCGGTGATGATGCCGAGCCCGCAGGTGTCCGGATCGTGGACGACGGCCGCTCCGATACGGCGTGCCGACATCAGCCGGGCCGCCTGGCGGAGCGTATGGGCGGGGCCGATGCTGAGAACCACTGTGCTCATGGCGTCGCGGACGAGCATGAAGGGGGCCACCTCCTTCGGGAAGGGACTTGAGGACCGACCCTGTGAGCCGATTCACAAGTTCACAAGTGGGGGGACTCTCAGAGTCGCATCCCTGGCGGCGATCAACAAGAGGCCGTGCGGGGCCGAACCTCAGTACCGCTGGTTGAGATAGCCCAGCAGCTCGTGGTGGAGCAGGCCGTTGGAGGCCGCCGCGTTGCCGCCGCCGGGGCCGGACACCCCATCCAGGCTGGTGAAACGCCCGCCCGCCTCCTGGACAATGATCGCGTTCGCCGCCATGTCCCACAGCGAGAGCTCCGGTTCCGCACACATGTCCACCGAGCCCTCGGCGACCATCATGTACGGCCAGAAGTCGCCGTATCCACGCGTCCGCCAGCAGGCCCGGGTGAGATCCAGGAAGCCGTCCAGGCGGCCCTGCTCGTCCCAGCCGGTCAGCGAGGAGTACGCGAAAGAGGCGTCCGCGATCCGCTCGACCTTTGACACGTGCAACCGGGTCGCCGAGGTGAGGCTGCGCCCCGAGAAGGCCCCCGAACCCTTCGCGGCCCACCAGCGGCGGCTCAGTGCCGGGGCCGACACCACGCCGACCACTGGCTGGAAACCGTCCTCGCCCGCCTCCATCAGCGAGATGAGCGTCGCCCAGACGGGCACGCCGCGCACATAATTCTTGGTGCCGTCGATCGGGTCGACGACCCAGCGGCGCGGCCCCGTGCCCTCGATCCCGTACTCCTCGCCCAGGATCGCGTCGCGCGGCCGGGCCCGGTGCAGATGCCCGCGGATCAGCTCCTCGGCATGCTTGTCGGCCTCACTCACCGGAGTCATGTCCGGCTTGGTCTCGACCTTGAGGTCCAGAGCCTTGAACCGGTCCATCGTCGCCGCGTCGGCGGCGTCCGCCAGAACGTGGGCCAGGCGCAGATCATCGTGGTAGTCGGGCATGCCGTCACAGTATCCACCGGTACGCGTCCGGGCCACACGGCCCCGTGGCGGCAAACCGCCCCACCGCCCGGCCGGTGCGCGCGCGGACCCTTGACAGTGCCGGACGCCGCGTCAACTCTGGGTCGCTGACTCCACGGTGGGGAGGCGACGATGCCCGTAGCGCGAGAAGCCCTGCTGGACGCCGCGCACACGGCGCTGGCCACACTGCCCTGGGCGGCGGTCCGCATGGTCGACGTGGCAGCCATAGCCGGTGTCTCCCGGCAGACCCTCTACAACGAGTTCGGAAGCAAGGAGGGGCTCGCGCGGGCCGTGGTACGGCGGGCCGCCGACGGCTATCTGGCCGGGGTGGAGCGGGCGCTCGCCACGCATCGCGGCCCGGCGGACGGGCCCCTCGCCGTGGCGCTCTGGACCGTCCGGGCGGCCAGGACGAACGCGCTGGTACGGGCGCTGCTCACCGGCTGCTGGAGCGAGTGGTTACCCCGGCCCGCTGCCCGGCAGCGGGGCGC
>DATCWZ010000506.1:0-9188 GCA_036566065.1 Streptomyces sp.
CCAGCCGGTCGATGACATCGTCGCGGGCCTGCGGCTCCGGAGCGATCCTGTCCCGCCCGTCCCGTTGCGGGCGTTCGCCGGGCGCAGACAGGAAACCCCCCTCCGTACCGCCGGAAGCCGTGCGCACGGCGGCCCGGGCCACCACGGCCGGGATACGCTCATGGGCGACGAGTTCGCCGCCCGCCGCTTCGACCGCCCGGGTGACGGGCACCGCCCACAGGTCCTCCCACACGATCAGCGCGGCCGAGCTTCCCGGCGGCACCCGCAGCCCCAGCGCCTCGATGTCATCGCTGCTCAGCAGCCCGGCCGCCTCGCCCTCGACGCGTTCGAGTGCCGCGAGCTCCTCCTGGTCGAGATCCTGGAGTTCCAGGACCTCCAGCGTGCCATCCGCCTCGCGGTGCACGAAGGTCAGATCAAGGATCCGGACCGACCCCGACCCGACGGCCTCCGCCAGCGCGGGCGCGACCGCACCCGTGAGACGGTTGCCGGGGAAGGCGACGACGAGGTACTCCACAGGTCCCACGGCCACGAGCGTGTCCTCTCCTGACGGCCAGAAGGCCTGAAAGCGCCTGAAGGCTGGAATACACGCAGCATAACTTCGGGCAATTGGTACCGCACCGGGAGACATCACCGAAAGACGTCTTACGTCATATTCCACGACAAGCAGTACGTCATGTGCGGGGCGGGCGCCGGATACGCGACGGTACGTAAGGGATCACGTGCGTTCCGGAGAGTTCAAGGTCACAGCCTGTGCCCCTGCTGCTCGTCCGAGCACTGCCCTAGCATCTGAGCATGACGGTCCAGCCTGCTGACGGGCTCTCTCTGGCCGCCGGGTTCCCTGATCCCTCCCATGACCAGTGGCAGAGCCTTGTCGAAGGCGTACTGCGCAAGTCGGGCAAGGACGTCACGGGCGCGGCCGCCGAGGAAGCGCTGTCCACCGCGCTCGGGGACGGGCTCACCACCCGGCCCCTGTACACCTCGCACGACACCTCACCCGACCCCGGGTTTCCCGGCTTCGCCCCCTTCACCCGGGGCGGTACGGCCGCGGGCGGCACGGTGGACGGCTGGGACGTGCGCCAGCGGCACGCGCTGGCCGACCCGGCGCGGCTCAACGAGGCCGTCCTGGCGGACCTGGAGAACGGTGTCACCTCGCTGTGGCTGGCCGTGGGCGGGCCCGCCGGGGTCCCGGTCGCGGATCTCGGCCGGGCGCTGGAGGGGGTCCATCTCGATCTGGCGCCCGTCGCGCTCGACGCGGGAGACGAGTCCGATGCGGCGGTACGCGCACTGCTGGCGCTGTACGAGGCGCGCGGCGTGGCGAAGGACGCCGTACGCGGCAGCCTCGGCGCCGACCCGCTGGGGCAGGCCGCCCGAACCGGCGCGGAGCCGGACCTGACGGCCGCGGTCCGCTGGGCGGGGCTGTGCGCCCGGGAGTACCCCGGGCTGCGGGCGCTGAGTGTGGACGCGCTGCCGTATCACGAGGCCGGAGGCTCGGCCGCCGAGGAGCTGGCGCTCTCGCTGGCCACGGGCACGGCCTATCTGCGGGCCCTGACGGAGGCCGGTCTGACGGTCGAAGAGGCGTGCGGGCAACTGGAGTTCCGCTTCGCAGCGACGGCCGATCAGTTTCTGACAATCGCCAAGCTGCGCGCCGCGCGCCGGGTATGGGCGCGGGTCGCCGAAGCGTGCGGGGCGGCCGGGGCCGGGGCGCAGCGGCAGCACGCCGTGACCTCGTCCGTCATGATGACCCGCCGCGATCCGTGGGTGAACATCCTGCGCACGACGCTGGCCTGTCTGGGTGCGGGCGTCGGCGGTGCCGACTCCATCACCGTACTTCCGTTCGATCACGCTCTGGGCCTGCCGGACGCGTTCGCGCGGCGCATCGCCCGCAACACCTCGGCGATCCTGATGGAGGAGTCGCATCTGGCGCGGGTCATCGACCCGGCGGGCGGCTCCTGGTACGTGGAACGTCTCACCGATGAACTCGCCGCCGCCGCCTGGTCGTTCTTCCAGGAGATCGAGCGGGCGGGCGGCCAGGCCGCCGCGCTGCGCTCGGGTCTGGTCCGGGAGCGGCTGGCAGCCACCTGGGCGGCGCGCTCCAGGGATCTGGCGCGGCGCAGAGAACCGGTGACCGGGGTCAGTGAGTTCCCGGACCTGGCCGAGCGGCCGGTCGAGCGCGAGCCGTATCCCGCCGCCGGGATCTCCTCCGGAGCCGGGCTCCCGGTGGTCCGCCGCGACGAGGCGTTCGAGGCGCTGCGGGTCCGCTCGGACGCGCATCTGGCGGCAACGGGCCACCGGCCGAAGGTGTTTCTCGCCGCCCTGGGCCCCGCCTCGGTGCACACGGCGCGCGCGTCGTTCGCCGCGCATCTCTTCGAGTCGGGCGGAATCGAGGCCGTGCACGTCCCCGATTCGGTGGACGCCTCCACGGCGGCCGGGGCGTTCGCCGCCAGCGGAGCGGCTCTCGCCTGTCTGTGCTCCTCGGACGCGCTCTACGCCGAGCATGCCTCCGCCGTCGCCGGCGTCCTCAAGGAGGCGGGCGCCCAGCAGGTGTTCCTGGCGGGGCGCCCGGGCGATCACGCCGGTGTGGACGCCTATGTGTCCGCCGGCTGTGACGTGGTCGCCGTCCTCTCCTCCGTACTCGACCGCATGGGAGTGGCGTGATGCAGACGCCCGACACGGGACATCAGGTCCCGGACTTCTCCGCCGTCCCGCTGAACGCGGACACACCGGCCGGTGTGTCCGACGGGGTGTCCGCCGACCGGTGGCGCGCCGCGGTGAAGGAGGCGACCGGCAGGTCCGACGACGACCTGCTCTGGGAGACCCCGGAGGGCATCGCGGTCAAGCCGCTGTACACGGGCCGGGACCTGGAGGGTCTCGACTTCCTGGAGACCTATCCGGGCATCGCCCCGTATCTGCGCGGACCGTACCCCACGATGTACGTCAACCAGCCCTGGACGATCCGGCAGTACGCGGGATTCTCCACCGCCGAGGAGTCCAACGCCTTCTACCGGCGCAATCTGGCGGCCGGGCAGAAGGGCCTGTCCGTAGCGTTCGACCTGCCCACCCACCGGGGCTACGACAGCGACCACCCCCGGGTGACGGGCGATGTCGGCATGGCGGGCGTGGCGATCGACTCGATCTATGACATGCGGCAGCTCTTCGAAGGCATCCCGCTGGACCGGATGTCGGTGTCGATGACGATGAACGGCGCGGTGCTGCCCGTGCTGGCGCTGTACATCGTGGCTGCCGAGGAACAGGGCGTGGCGCCCGAGAAGCTGGCCGGGACCATACAGAACGACATCCTCAAGGAGTTCATGGTCCGCAACACCTACATCTATCCGCCCGGCCCCTCGATGCGGATCATCTCCGACATCTTCGCGTTCACCTCGCAGAAGATGCCGCGCTACAACTCCATTTCCATTTCCGGCTATCACATCCAGGAAGCGGGTGCGACGGCCGATCTGGAGCTGGCGTACACGCTGGCGGACGGTGTGGAGTATCTGCGCGCCGGGCTGGGTGCCGGGCTCGATGTGGACGCCTTCGCTCCCCGGCTGTCGTTCTTCTGGGCGATCGGCATGAACTTCTTCATGGAGATCGCGAAGCTGCGCGCGGCCCGGCTGCTGTGGGCGAAGCTGGTCCGCGAGTTCGCGCCGAAGAACCCCAAGTCGCTGTCGCTGCGCACCCATTCGCAGACCTCCGGCTGGTCGCTGACCGCGCAGGACGTGTTCAACAACGTCACGCGGACCTGTGTGGAGGCGATGGCCGCCACCCAGGGCCACACGCAGTCGCTGCACACGAACGCGCTGGACGAGGCTCTGGCCCTGCCGACGGACTTCTCCGCCCGGATCGCCCGCAACACCCAGCTTCTGCTCCAGCAGGAGTCGGGCACCTGCCGGGTCATCGACCCGTGGGGCGGCAGCGCGTACGTGGAGAAGCTGACCCATGACCTGGCGCGGCGGGCCTGGCAGCACATCGAGGAGGTCGAGGCGGCCGGCGGTATGGCGAAGGCCATCGACGCCGGTATCCCGAAGCTCCGGATCGAGGAGGCGGCGGCCCGCACCCAGGCGCGTATCGACGCCGGACGCCAGCCCGTCATCGGGGTGAACAAGTACCGGGTGGCGAGCGACGAGAAGATCGACGTGCTCAAGGTCGACAACTCCTCGGTCCGTGCCCAGCAGATCGAGAAGCTGCGGCGGCTGCGCGCGGAGCGCGACGAGGCCGCCTGCCAGGACGCCCTGCGGGCGCTGACGGAGGCGGCGGGGCGCGACCCGGGCCCCGGGCTCGACGGCAATCTGCTGGCGCTGGCCGTCGTGGCGGCCCGGGCGATGGCCACGGTCGGCGAGATCTCGGACGCGCTGGAGAAGGTGTACGGCAGGCACGCGGGCCAGATCCGTACGATCTCCGGGGTGTACCGCAAAGAGGCAGGAGAGTCCCCTTCCGTGGACCGTACCCGGCGACTGGTCGACGCGTTCGAGGAGGCGGAGGGACGGCGTCCGCGCATCCTGGTCGCGAAAATGGGCCAGGACGGCCACGACCGCGGCCAGAAGGTGATCGCGACGGCGTTCGCCGACCTGGGCTTCGACGTCGATGTGGGCCCGCTGTTCCAGACGCCGGGCGAGGTGGCCCGGCAGGCGGTCGAGGCGGACGTGCACATCGTGGGCGTCTCGTCGCTGGCCGCAGGGCACCTCACGCTCGTACCGGCGCTGCGTGAGGAGCTGGCGGCCGAGGGCCGCGAGGACATCATGATCGTGGTGGGCGGGGTGATTCCGCCGCAGGATGTCGAGGCGCTGCTGGACGCGGGTGCCGCCGCGGTGTTCCCGCCCGGGACGGTGATCCCGGACGCCGCCCACGACCTGGTCGGGCGGCTCGGCGCCGCGCTCGGCCACGACCTGTGAGCCGCTGACCGATGCCCGCGACCATCGATGTCGACGCCTATGTGAAGGGTGTGCTCGACGGCAGGCGCGCGTACGTGGCGCGTGCGATCACGCTCGTCGAGTCGACCCGTGCCGATCACCGGGTGCTGGCCCAGCGGCTGCTGAGCGAGCTGCTCCCCCACTCCGGGAACGCCCGGCGCATCGGTATCAGCGGGGTGCCCGGCGTGGGGAAGTCCACCTTCATCGACGCTCTCGGCACCATGCTGACGGGACTCGGCCACCGGGTCGCGGTGCTGGCCGTCGACCCGTCGTCCAGCCGTACGGGCGGTTCGATCCTGGGTGACAAGACCCGGATGGAACGGCTGGCGGTGGACGACCGGGCCTTCGTACGTCCCTCCCCCACGGCGGGCACGCTCGGCGGGGTGGCCAAGGCGACCCGGGAGTCCATCGTGGTGATGGAGGCGGCGGGCTACGACGTCGTACTGGTCGAGACGGTCGGGGTCGGGCAGTCGGAGACGGCCGTCGCCAACATGGTGGACACGTTCCTGCTGCTGACGCTGGCCCGTACCGGCGACCAGCTCCAGGGCATCAAGAAGGGCGTCCTGGAGCTGGCGGACGCCATCGCCGTCAACAAGGCCGACGGCCCGCACGAGCGCGACGCCCGCGCGGCCGCGCGTGAACTGGCGGGCGCACTGCGGCTGATGCACTCGGCGGATGCCGTGTGGCGGCCCCCCGTCCTCACGTGCAGTGCCCGTGAGTCGAGCGGGCTCGACGCGCTGTGGGAGCGCCTGGAGCAGCACCGTACGCTCCTGGAGTCCACCGGCGGGCTCGCGGCCAGGCGACGTGAGCAGCAGGTCGACTGGACGTGGACGATGGTCCGCGACGAACTGCTGGACGCGCTGCGCAGCCACCCGGCGGTGCGGGCGCTCACCCCGGAACTCGAACGGCGCGTCCGCGACGGCGAGTTGACGGCCACGCTCGCCGCCGACCAGATCCTCGGAGCATTCCGGGGCACCACCGGCTGACCACCGGGGAGCGCCAGGCCGCCACTTTCGGCGCGCGGGCCGCGTGTGACACCGCCGCCCGCGCGCCGTGTGCCCCGGCGCCCGAGCCGGGGTCAGGGTTCCTGGATGAGGCCGATGACGTTGCCGTCGGCGTCCTGTACGGAGGCGGTCAGCTTGCCGCCGCCCACGTCCAGGATGTCCTGCAGCGGTTCGGCACCGGCGGCCAGGAGCGCGGAGACGCTGCTCTTCACGTCGTCCACGTGCCAGTAGGCGACGGGCCCCGTCATTCCCTTGCTGTGCCCCTGGGGATCGAGCCCGACGCTCTGCTTTCCGGTCTCGAAACCGACGTAGTACGCCTCGTCCGTCGTGGGCTTCGCGCCCAGGAGCGCGCCGAACACGGCCTTGGCCCCGGCGAGGTCCTTGACGGGATAGATGATCGTCCTCATGCCTTTGGTCATGACGCAACCCTCGGCGCAGTCCGGGTCCGGAGGACGGTCCGACACGCCGCGGCCCGGGTGAGACGTCGGGAACGCACGCGGCTCAGCGGGCGGCACCGAGCGCCGCGGAGACCAGCGCGCGGGCCTCCTCCTGGACCTGTTCCAGATGTCCGGCGCCCTGGAAGCTCTCCGCGTAGACCTTGTACACGTCCTCCGTTCCCGAGGGACGGGCCGCGAACCAGGCGTTCTCGGTGCAGACCTTCAGGCCGCCGATCGCGGCGCCGTTGCCCGGGGCTTCGGTGAGGACCGCGGTGATGGGCTCACCGGCCAGGGTGTCCGCGGTGACCTGGTCCGGGGAGAGCCCGGCCAGCACGGCCTTCTCCTCGCGGGTCGCGGGGGCGTCGACGCGGGCGTACGCGGGATCACCGAAGCGTGCGGTGAGCCGGCCGTAGTGCTGAGAGGGGGTGGAGCCGGTGACCGCGGTGATCTCGGAGGCCAGCAGGGCGAGCAGGATGCCGTCCTTGTCGGTGGTCCACACCTTGCCGTCGCGGCGCAGGAAGGACGCGCCCGCGGACTCCTCGCCGCCGAAGCCGAGCGTCCCGTCGTACAGCCCGTCGACGAACCATTTGAAGCCCACCGGGACTTCGACCAGTGGGCGCCCGAGGCCGGCCGCGACCCGGTCGATCATGGAGGAGGACACCAGGGTCTTGCCGATGCCGGTACCGGCCGGCCAGGCGTCGCGGTGGGCGTACAGATAGCCGATGGCGACGGCCAGATAGTGGTTGGGGTTCATCAGCCCGCCGTCGGGGGTGACGATGCCGTGCCGGTCGGCGTCGGCGTCGTTGCCGGTGGCGACCGTGTACGCGTCGCGCCGCCCGATCAGCGAGGCCATGGCGTACGGCGACGAACAGTCCATCCGGATCTTCCCGTCCCAGTCCAGCGTCATGAAGCGCCAGGTCGGATCGGCGAGCGGGTTGACCACGGTGAGGTCGATGCGGTGGCGTTCGGCGATGCGGCCCCAGTATCCGACCGACGCGCCGCCGAGCGGGTCCGCTCCGATCCTGATCCCGGCCTCGCGTACGGCGTCCAGGTCGAGGACCGCGGGGAGGTCGTCGACGTAACGGGTGAGGAAGTCGTACCTGCCGGTGGTGTCGGCGGCCAGCGCCCGGGCGTACGGGATGCGGCGGACCTCCTTGAGGCCGCCCTCGATCAGGGCGTTCGCCCGGTCCTGGATCCAGGTGGTGGCGTCCGATCCGGCCGGTCCGCCGTGCGGCGGGTTGTACTTGAAGCCGCCGTCGGCGGGCGGGTTGTGCGAGGGGGTGACCACGATGCCGTCGGCCCGGCCGGCGGTCCGGTCCCTGTTGTACGTCAGGATGGCGTGCGAGACGGCCGGGGTGGGGGTGTAGCCGTCGTCCGAGTCGATCAGGACGGTGGCCCCGTTGGCCGCCAGGACCTCCAGAGCCGTCACCCGGGCGGGTTCGGAGAGCGCGTGGGTGTCGGCGCCGAGGAACAGCGGCCCGTCCGTGCCCCGGCCGGCGCGGTAGTCGCAGATGGCCTGGGTGGTGGCGGCGATGTGGTCCTCGTTGAAGGCGGCCCGCAGCGCCGAGCCCCGGTGGCCCGAGGTGCCGAACGCGACCCGCTGGCCGGGCTCGGCCGGGTCCGGGTGGATTGTGTAATAGGCCGTCACCAGCCGTGCCACATCGACCAGGTCATCCGGCTGTGCGGGCAGGCCGGCCCGTTCGTGAACCATCGATTCTCCTCTGTCTGCGTCGGCCGGTGATCGTCCGAGTTGTACCCGATACTGCCGCCCCGGCGCCCTCCGCCACCGCCCGGCCCACCATTGGCCGGTTCACGGTGTACGTACCTGGCTCGCGCCGCACGGCTGCACAGGTAGTCCATACGGGACATATGCGCGAGTCGCTGACAATTCCAACCAACTGTCTGCCAAAGTGCACTTCGGTTTACCGACTTATATGTCCGCAACTTTCCCTGTCACCGGTGCTTCCCGGACCGGCTCTTCGGGGGCACGTGAGAAGAGAGCCGTGCGTGTTGCACAAGAGTTGCACTGAGGATAGACAGTTGACGGTCCTTCACCTGGTCCAGCCGGTGGAGGGAGGAGTGGCCGGAGTCGTCATCGACCTCGTCGCCGCACAGGTGAGGGCGGGGCTGCGCCCCGTGGTGGCCTGTCCCCCCGGCGGTGTGCTGGCGGACGGGGCCGCCGCGGCCGGGGCGCAGGTGCGTACCTGGCCCGCCGACCGCGCCCCCGGTCCCCGGCTGGCCCGGGAGGTCACCTCCGCGGCCCGGCTGGTCCGCGCCTGCGCCCCCGATGTGGTCCATGCCCACAGCGCGAAGGCGGGTCTCGCGGGACGGCTCGCGGTACGAGGCAGGGTGCCCACGGTGTTCCAGCCGCACGCCTGGTCGTTCGAGGCGCTGCAGGGGCGCGCCGCCGGACTCGCCCGGCAGTGGGAGCGGTTCGGCGCCCGGTGGTGCGACCACATCCTCTGCGTCAGCGAGTCCGAACGCCTGACGGGCCAGCGTGCGGGGATCGCCGCGCGCTGGTCGGTGATCCACAACGGGATCGACCTCGGCCGTTTCCGGCCCGGCGGCCGGGAGGGCCGGGAGGTGGCCCGGGGCGAGCTGCCGCTCCTGGCGGAAGTCCCGGCCGGTGCGCCCCTGGTGGTGTGCATCGGAAGGCTGAGCCGGCAGAAGGGCCAGGACGTGCTGCTGCGGGCCTGGCAGCGGATGCGGGTGCCCGGCGCCCGGCTGGTCCTGGTGGGTGACGGCCCCAGCCGGGACGGGCTGCGCGAGGCGGCCCCCGCCGATGTGCTGTTCGCCGGGGCGGTGGACGACGTCCGTCCGTGGATCCATGCCGCCGACGT